>JABDCF010000027.1:0-10475 GCA_013288235.1 Bacteroidota bacterium
ATTTACACTTAGGTTTAATAAATGCAAATATTATATAAAAGATAATTTTCAAGGCTTTTATTGGGTCAAATTTAACTTAAAAGAAAATAAAAATGACTATTTTCCGGTTTGAAAAAATTGAAAAAAATGCCCTTATTTTTACTAAAAACGAAGTTTTGCCTCATTATTGGTGTAGAAATTACACAATTGGCAATTTTACTTATATGTAACCGATTTCCGGGAACGTTCCCGGAGAATTAACTGTTATTTGTACATTTTATAATGACGAAAAAAAATTTTTTCTGCGCGTTTTTGCTTTTTGGCCAAAATTTTTTGTTGTTGGGGCAACAAAAAATTGTCATTAAAACAGGTAATATGGCCCTCTTCAATGTGTCAAAAGTACACTTATTTATTGCGGGTAATTTTAACAACTGGAACCCGGCAGATAGCGCCTGGGAATTGCGCGCTGTTAAACCGGGCGGGTACCAGCTTGCGAAGCCCTTGCCCCAAGGTGTTTATGAATTTAAAATAACTAAAGGCAGCTGGCAAACCGTTGAATGTAGCTCATCGGGCAAACCGTTAGACAATCGTAGCCTCACCGTTTTACATGATACTACTATAATTGTGAATGTAGATGGCTGGCAGGATAATTTTGCTGTCGCAGAAAAGAAACACACGGCAAGCCCGCAGGTACACGTCATTAGTGAAAAGTTTGATATGCCCCAACTCGGCAGGCAGCGGAGGGTGTGGCTATACCTTCCGGCAGATTATGCTTCATCAGGGCGAAAGTACCCGGTAATTTATATGCACGATGGGCAAAACCTGTTCGATGCCTATACCTCGGGCTATGGCGAATGGGGTATTGATGAAATTATGGACAAATTTCCGGATAAAGAAGAATGCATTATAGTTGGTGTCGATCATGGCGGCGATTACCGGATAACGGAATATGACCCCTACGATTCGAAATATGGAAAGGGCAGTGGAGATGATTATGTTGACTTTATCGTCAAAAACCTTAAGCCATATGTAGACGCCCATTACCGCACCAAAAGTGATGTGCGGCATACTACTATAGCCGGCAGTTCAATGGGAGGGTTAATTTCGATGTATGCTACCTTAAAATATCCGGAAGTATTTGGCAATGCCGGTATATTTTCGCCCGCTTTTTGGATAGCGCCTGATATTTACAAATTTGCACAGCAAACAAAGCTGCCGTCAACCTCGAGATTTTATTTTGTTTGCGGCGACGCCGAAAGCGAGAGTATGGTGGCTGATATGAAAAAAATGGCGGATATTGTGGCATCAAAAGAAAAGAACAAAAAAAATACCGCTGTTGCAATAATAAAAGGTGCCAGTCATAACGAAAAACAGTGGAATGGTGATTTTCCCGAGTTTTATAATTGGCTATTGAAGTGATTTTAAGGAAAGGCGGGAAGTCGGAAGGTTTTTTGGCTGATAAACCTCAGGAATTTTAACCAATGAAATAAATCCGAAATCGAACATCCGAAATCCGATATTACTTACTGTGGACGATCTTAAAAAAGCTCCTCGTAAGTCGCTGTAAAATAGTTGCGTCCTGGGTCACAATCTCAGCGTCAGCCATCATACCTTGTTTTAAATGGATGGGCTTTCTCAAATCGGACGAGTTTTTTATTTTAAAATCAACTCTCGACATAAAAATACTGTCCTTATAAGGTACCTCAGCTATATATGCTATCTTGCCACGTATCATGCCGTATTCTTCAAAGGGGTAACTTTTAAGTTTTACCAGCACCTGCTGCCCCTCTTTTACCTTGCCCATATTACTTTGGGCAATAGCCATTTCGCCAAAAAACTGCTCATTGCCCGGATTAACATAAAAAACTTCCTGGCCGGCTGTTAGTACCTGGTTTTCCTGTACTATACCTGCAAATGAAAGCTTACCCGATTGCGAAGCGCTCAAAATATACTTGCTTTTCCAATCGTCGGCCATACTTATGAGGCTGTTCAGCGCCTGCAAAAATTTGGCTTTTTCTTCCTGTACCTGGTTATCCAGCTCAGATACTTCGCTTTGTTTTGCTACATAATTGTTATCACCTGTTATTATAGCCGACTCAGTTTGCGATAAGGACGATTTTTTAGCCAGATACTTACTCTCTTCCTGCCTTAGTTCGGCAGGGGTTTCCACCTTTTCCTGTGCAAGTTTTTTGTGCATTCCGTACTCGTCTGCGGCTAAATCAAAATCCTTTTGCTGGATGTTTTTTTCGGCATTTAATTGCTGTTGCTGCTTGCCTAAAAACGAAAGGTCTTTTTGAAGATATGATTTCTTTTTAACAAGGAAACCATCATTTACAGATGACTTGTATAGTAAATATTCCTGAAAAAATGTTTGGTAGGCCGATTGCAATTCGCCAAACTGTATATTATCCGCCTCGTTAAACAACTGGCTGTTAAATGGTTTGTTTTGCAACACTTGTTGCTGCAGGCCCTTTAAATTTGTTAAAAGGGTTAATACCTTATCATGGTTTGCGGTACTTTCTAAATAGGCTAAGGCTTGTCCCGTTTTTACGTTTTCACTTTCGGTTACCAGGAGCTTAACCAGTTTCCCGGGTATTTTTGATACGACGGGTTTGGGCGAGTTTGGCGAGTCGATCTTTAGTTGCGCGCTAATAACATCAGGATACCTGATCAGGGCCGCGAGGCCGACAATCAGCACCAAAATTCCAAAAAACAAGGTGATACCCCATCGCAACAGCCACGACGGCACTGTAGTTATAATATCCTGCATATCATCGCTATGCCGGGTTTCCTGTTCGTTATATAGGTGTATTTCTGGCATTATTTATTTTTTTGATTTCACCGATTGTTGAAAAATGATTTCACCGATTGTTTATTATGATTTCACCGATTAACTGGCCGCCGGTACTGCTTACTGCCAACTGCTACTGCCCACTTTTTCCTCACGTTCGCAATTCTAATTGATTTTTAACTAACTTATAATAATCGCCTTTAAGGGCTGTTAATTCGTGATGGGTACCCTGTTCAATGATACGGCCTTTATCCAACAAAATTATATTATCAGCATTGCTTACGGTGCTTAACCTGTGGGCAACAATTATAACAGTACGCCCTTTAAAAAAACCGGCCAGGTTATCCATTATCACGCGTTCGTTATTGGCATCGAGGGCGTTGGTTGCTTCATCAAAAAAAATATACTGCGGGTTTTTATAAACTGCACGTGCAATCAGCATCCGCTGGCGCTGGCCCTGGCTTATCCCGTTGCCTTCGGCGCCAATTTTTGTGTTAAGGCCAAGCGGCAGGCCATCAATAAAATCCTGTATGTTGGCTACTTTTATGGCATGGCGTAGTTTTTCCTTGTCGGGATATTCATCACCTACCGCAATATTACGTTCAATGCTGTCCGAAAAAATAAAACCATCCTGCATCACAACGCCGCACTCGCTTCGCCAGGTTTTAAAACCAATATTGCCGATGGATTGGCTGCCTACTTTTATTTCCCCTTTTTGAGGTTCATAAAACCTGAGCAAAAGCTTTAATATAGTAGTTTTCCCGCTGCCGCTCATGCCAACTATAGCTGTGGTTTTTCCCTGGGGAATATGCAGGTCAATGTTTTCGAGCACCGGCTCATTGCCTGCACCAGGGTAACGGAAAGTAAGGTTATTAATAGACAAGCTTTTATTTTCGGGCAGGGTATGGCCCCACTCTTTTCCGGCAGGTTCCTCATCCTGCATCTGGTGGATCTCGTTTAAACGCTCAAGGCTGATCTTTGCATCCTGGAAGCCCTGTATAAAGCCCAGCAATTGCTCGATAGGGCTGCTCAGCTGGCCTACAATGTATTGAATGGCTACCATTGCGCCAAGGGTTAGGTTGCCGTTTATAACAGCCTCTGCGCTCAGGAAAGTGATGAGTATGTTTTTACCTTCGTTAATAAAAGTGGCGCCGCCTTGCTGGTACTGGCTAAGCGCCAGGTTTTTTACATTAAATTTAAATAAACGCGCTTGTATATGCTCCCATTCCCAGCGCTTTTGCTGTTCGCAGTTGTTGAGTTTTATCTCCTGCATACCGCCTATCAGTTGTACGATACTGCTTTGGTTTTTGGCCGAAACTTCGAAGCTTTTGTAGTTAAGCGCCCTGCGGCGTTTTAAAAACAGGACGATCCACACTGTATATAATGTACTGCTTAGTGCAAACACAAAAAAGATAGCTATATTATAATAAGCAAGTACAACCGAAAAAACCAGCAGGTTAAACATGGAAAATATGGTGGTTAGCGTTGAGCCGGTTAAAAAGCTTTGAATGTTCCGTTGGTCGCTCATGCGCTGCATAATGTCGCCCGTCATTTTGGTATCGAAAAAGCTCATTGGCAGTTTCATCAGCTTGATGAGGAAATCGGTAAGGATAGATATATTTACCCTGGTACTGATATGCAGCAATATCCACGACCGTATAAACTCCACGCTTACCCGCCCTATAATTAATGCGATCTGGGCGATAAGGATAATGGTTATAAAATTAAGGTTACGGGTATTGATACCGATATCAACGATAGACTGTGTTAAAAATGGTGTGATAAGCTGTAACAAACTACCGATGCCAAGCCCGAAAAGTAATTGTATCACCAACTTGCGGTAGGTAATTAAATAACGCAACAGGAAAGACCACCGCACCTCGCTGCCTTTTTCGTCTTCCTGCTCATAAAATTGAGGGGTGGGGGATAATAGCAGGGAAATGCCTTCATTTTTTTCTTTATCACCCTGCCAGTTGCGGTTAAAGTCAGCTTCGCTAAGGGTAACCAACCCAGCTGCCGGATCAGCTAAATAATATTTATGGTTTTTAATTTTATACAGTACCACGAAGTGGTTTTGCCGCCAGTGCAAAATGCAGGGCAGTTCGGCTTCTTTCAACTGTTCAGCACTTAGTTTAACGCCTAAGGTGCGAAAGCCGATCTTCTCGGCTGCATCGCTCATGCCTAATAAAGAAACACCCTCTTTGCTGATCTCACACAGCCTGCGTAGGGTTTGTACCTTAAAATTGCGCCCATAATGTTTGGCCACCATGCGCAGGCAGGTAGGACCGCAGTCCATTTGATCGGGTTGTTTGTAGTAAGGGAAAGACATTGGTATAAATGATTTTTATTTACAAGGCATTTTCAGTGTAGACAAAATATTTTGAGTCTCATATTTAAGACATCTTGCCACCTCTTAGTTTACCCCGGCCAGAAATTCTTTTTAAAATGCTTTGATAAATATGCCCATCCAATTTATTAGCATCAAGGACAACCTGTGTATGTGCCATTGCTATAGCAGCCTTTTCCATCTGTGCTTGCACTGACTCCCTGCCCACTACAAGTAACGGAAGAGCCATTACCGCAATTAACTGTGACACTTGCTACACCGCCTACGATTTTTCTTAATTCAGCCTTACTGAGTTTTTTTTGAACGTTCATAATATAATAATTTGAGTAATTACTTTACCGGATAAGCACCAGTAATTTAAGCTGCATGTATTACCAAAGTGCATGCTCCTTCATATTAAACATCCTTAAAGACGTCAATGCCGTTATAAATTTTAGTGCAAAATGGAAAGTAATCAATACTACCCACCCAGTTTATTCTGCAAAATTTTTATAATATTCTCTAACGCATAGGCGCCTATGCCGCGATAAATAATAGTGCCGTTGCCATCAAGTAAAACAGTTGTTGGGTATCCCACAACTTTATAATCGGAAACCGGGTTGTTATCCCGCTCGTGCCTGTCGACCCAAACCTGCGGCCAAACAAGGTTATTTTGGGTGATCAGGCCTTTTAGCTTTTCAATATTCTTGCTGTAATCAACAGCAATGCTCACAAAGTTCACTTTATTTAAATACTTGTCGTGTGTGCTTACCAGCAAGGGCAATTCTTCGATACATGGTTCGCACCAGCTTCCCCAAAAATCAATAATTGTATATTTTCCCGAATGCAGGTCTAACTTATAGGGTCTACCTGTCATTACATCTGGCATATCAAATTCAGGCGCTATGGTGTATAACCCGCCGCCTGCATTTTCGCGTTTCTTTATAAAAGCTAAAGTTATAGCTTCATCGGTTACTTGCTGTATACGGTATATATTCCCCCCAACATCGATATTTTCGAAAGGAAAGTAAAAGTAATCATTAATGTCGTTTTCATTGAGAGGCGATTGCCTGATAGTGACGTGGTAATCCGTATTGTGCGATGATGTTAGCCCAAAATGTATGTTGTTTAACCCGATCAGGTAAGTTTTACCATTCACCTCAATTTGTCCTAGCCGCATTGACCCTGCTATCAATGACACATCAAGGCTCTTGTCAAATCCCGTTTGTGAAATATTCTCTTCAAACGCAACGATCTTAATTGGCACCGATAATTCAATTTTTTGTTTGCCATCATACTTTGTGATCGAAACGTATATTTTTGGTGTATCTATATGATGATTTTTTAATGGGAAAACATATACTTTATCATCTAAAAATGAATAATTGTTATTGGCATCTACAATAACATATTTATTAACCGAATCTATAGCCGTAAATACATTGATGCGGTTTCCCTTTAATACGCCGTTATACAAAATAGAAGTATCTATGTTATAGCCCTTAGGTAATTTAGCAAATGCTTCGGCAGTCATTTTTCCATTGTGAAGCCTTTCGTAATATTCCTGCGCCGTATTTAATATAAATGCGCCAACCCGGTAGGTTTTATAATTCGCCGGTAATGTATAGTTATCAGGGTTATTAATTGCGGAGGACAACATTACCTCTCGCAGCCAGGAACTATCACCGTTAATAACTTTTAACGGAATGGTTATTAACTTAGAAGGCTGTGGTGCGTTTTGGCTATGTACTTTAAG
The DNA here is from genome assembly GCA_013288235.1 of Bacteroidota bacterium. Classification (GTDB taxonomy): domain Bacteria; phylum Bacteroidota; class Bacteroidia; order Sphingobacteriales; family Sphingobacteriaceae; genus Mucilaginibacter. The sequence goes on from JABDCF010000027.1 coordinate 6,853, forward strand.
ACAAAGAATACATAAGAGAATAAACAGGATTTCTTTTTTCATTTGAATAGGATTTTTTTTTAAAAGGCAGGTCACCCTGCCTTTTAAATGCTGGATTAATAGAGCCGTTGTTAGCTTTTGCAATTATTAGTCGTTCCACCTCCGGTGCAAGAACCGGCGACACCTTTGTTGGAATCGATAGCAGTACATCCAGATCCTGAACACGATACTGATGAGCCATCGCCGCAGGTTGCACTACAATCAGCTGGCTCTGTCCTACCTCCGGTAACATTTTTCATCTCAGCTCTGCTTAGTTTTTTAAATTTTTCCATGATTTTATTTTTTTAATTAATTATAAAGCTCCTGAGCACTGAGTTGGAGGTGTCCCGGCAGAAGAGCAACTTCCATCCGTAATACCATCGGCATCTGTTGCATTGCAATTTGCACCCGAACATGATACACTTTGACCATTAAAACATTTTGCACTGCAACTTGCCGGCGATGTCCTACCTCCAATGACATTTTTCATCTCACCTCTGCTGAGCTTTTTAAACTTTTCCATTTTATTTTTATTTTAAATAAACTTTATCTTTACCGTAACCACGCTCCGGTATTTAAGCGGCATGTATTTAAAGTGCATGCTCCTTTACTTTCGCGAAAAGTATCTTCACGTGCTTCATTCAAGCATGTATTTTAAATCGGTGAGCTGGTATAATTGTGGCAGGCGGTAACCGTTAAGCAATAATGTTGGCGTAGCGGTAACCTCTGCCATTTGGCACCAGGCTTTTTGTTGTTCTATTTTTTGGTATTCAATGCCGTTTAAAGCAACAGGGTATAGCCTGGCCCAGGCTTCGTAGTTTTTTTGCTTTTGTTGGTACCAGTCGTTCAGCGCCTGTTTTACTTTTGTTTTATCCTGCAATTCGTTCAATGCTACTAAATGGCGGCTTATGGGTGTTTTCAAATCTCCGTCGGTATTATTGGCTGTGAAAACAATACGTGCCTGTATGTCCCCGCGTTGCTGCAGCAGTTTATCCAGGTGTTTGTGTGTTTTTGAGCAAGGCGGGCAATAAGGGTTGCTTACCATGGTTATGATATTGGTTGCCGCCGTGTTACCTAATACTATGCTCCAGGCTTCATCGGGCTGGGTGTATTTGGGTTGTTCGTTCAGCATGTTGTTAAACAGTTCGGTATTGTATTTAAATTTGCGCAGTTGTTGTTTTATAGGTTGTAGCTGTTGTAGTTTTAATAGCAGTGGTTTTAGTATAGCCCATAAAATAACTGGCAACAGCAGGCAGATGAAAATAGTTGCAAGCCCCTCCCAAACCCTTCCGGGTTGGGGGGACTTTGAAAATGATGCTGTAAATGTTATAAATTCTAACCAAAGCAATGCCTGTACTGTGCAGCATAAAATGCACCATTGTTTAGCAACGCGCGCCTGGTAATAAATAGAATAAAACGTATAAGGAAGGCTGATGATATTTAAGACCAGCAGCGCCCGGAATGCCAAAGCCGAGCCACCGCCAAGCATTAACAGCAGCCATGTGCCCGCAAAATAAAAAAAACCAACCTCGCTCCAGGTTAGCCCTTTAAATACTGTCGCCGCTTTTGACGAGAGTATGGCGTTACAATTTGTTTTGCCTGTGTTTTGACAAAGTACCTGCACCAGCGGGTTGTTGCTATCGATAGATTGAATAAGTAACAATATTGAAGTTATAAGCCCTGCGGTTTTAAACAAAGTAAGCAACCCGGTTTGCCAGCTTAGGTTTGCAAAATAAGCGGTAAGAAATATAAGCGCTGCCAAAAACATCAGCGCCAGGCCGGTTATTATGGCCGGGGTTTTTATTGTTGTTGCAAGGTTGGAATGTTGTAAGGTTGAAATGTTATTGGTAACTATGTTTTTTTCGGCAGTTAAAACTACACCATTAAACGTCTTCTTAAAGTTGCTTAAGCTTAGTTTATGGTTGTTCCATTTTTCGCTGGATACAAAAACATTATCGTCTTCAATTTTACTTACCACCACAAATTCGCCGTTGTTTGAATTTGTGTGGGCTATAAAAGGGCATGGCACAGTTAGCAAATTGGCATGGTCGACCCGGAAAGCGGAGTTTTCGATACTAAAGGCCGATAGTACATCGCTGATAGCCAGCAGACTGGGGTAATCGGGATGTATTTCCAGTTCGGCGCTGATAGTGGCCGGATCAATGTTTATAGATAAATTTCTTAAAAGTTTATTTACTGCGGCATCTGGATTATTATCCCTGGTAAGTATCGACATAAGGTTTAGGTAAAATTGTTAACCAAATACACTCGAAACGTCTATCAAGTGTTGTTTAGTGGATGAACGCTGCAATCTTATTAAAATTATTTACATATCAAAAAATATGTTATAGTTAAATGAAAATAAAACTTTCGGGATTTAGCAAAAAGGGGCCGTTTTTCCTAACCGCTAATCACAAATCCTTAAACCCTACTCCACTTTATACTTAAACACCTGCCTGCCCAAATTACCGTTATCATCAATGCCTTCCACAACTACCCTGTAAGTGCCTTTGGTATCGTTGTTAAAAAACTCAAAGGATGCCTTGCCGTCTTTATCGGTTATAATGTTTGGGTTCCAGTAAATAGTAGTACGTAAATCAGGTTGCTGGGCATCTGTTTTTGGGCCGGTATATTTGGGGGTATAAAATGTTTTCGCTTTGTAGTAACCGTTAAATTGATAGGCCAATAAGCCATACAGGGGTTTAGAGCTGACTCTTTGAGGGTCTTCATAGCCGCGTTTCATAGTAATCACTATTGCCCCTCCGGATGCATTCGAACCATAAATAGCTAAATAAGCCCCACTGCGCAATATTTCGATGCTGTAAACGTCATTCGCGTTTAATTCACTCAAGTGATTGCTGTCCATTATTATTCCATCTACAATCAACACCATTGGCGGGTGAGAGACACCGCGAAGAATATGGCTGCGGCCATCACTACTAAACCGGACACCCTCAAGTTTTCCATTCAGGCAATCCACAAGATTTACGCAACCCTCAACTTTATCGCCCATAATTATCTGATCAGCATGCCCGGGACCATTTAAATTGTCAGAATGAATAAGTTCAGGTGGTTTTGGCGGCCTGTTACCACGGATAGTTACTTGTTTTAATTGTATCCCATTTTTCAAATAATCCTGTTTTTGGTTCTGCTGGTAATCGGTATATTTCTTTTGCATTGCCGCTAAGGCTTGCGGTTGCAATTGTACTGCTATAGTGTCTTCTATTCCCTGTGGTGTTATTGGCGGATAGTCCATTGGTTTAATCGAAATAATAGCGTGGTCGTCATTGTTTGCCTTCCTGGCTTTTAATACAAGGCTTGTCGTGTCAGTTAAATAAAGGTTAGTAAATTTGAAGTTGCCTTCAGCATCAGTTGTTGTATCCCTTAGGAGGTTATCTTTTGTTACTATTAAGTTTAACTTACCATTGGGAATAGGTTTACCGGATGGCGTTTTTATAGTCCCGCTTAACTCAAGCGATTTCTCCGGCAGATAGGTTATCGTTGGGACACTGTTTTTTTGCATCTGTTTCCAGTCAAACCTTCGATAACCTTGCGTCAGCATTAAAATATCAAGGTCTTCCCTGGTGTTGTCATTGGTATTGTTA
>JABDCF010000027.1:10575-40326 GCA_013288235.1 Bacteroidota bacterium
TGTTTTTTTGCATCTGTTTCCAGTCAAACCTTCGATAACCTTGCGTCAGCATTAAAATATCAAGGTCTTCCCTGGTGTTGTCATTGGTATTGTTAAAATAATAATTGGGCTGCTCTATATACCCTTTAACTTCTGACGTTAAAAGGAAGTTGTTTGTAATGGTGCTTTCAGCCTGTTCATCAGTTTTTACCAGGCTATCATTTACTACAGCCACCGAAAAACTGCCTGTGACAGAGTTATTGTTATTGTCTTTTGTCACGATATTCAACTTTACAGCCTGCCTGGTTGTTTGATTTGACGGTAATGCTGCCAGGTTTACTTTTAAAGTATCGTTATTTTGAATAAAGACGATACGCTCAGCTAAAGGTTCACCGTGCTGCGAAAACAAAGTGAATTGGGTAATACCAGATGGAAAACGGCCTTTTTCCACCTTAGCGGCATAAACCAATCCATCGAGCTTAGCCTCGGATGTATAGTAAACTTTGCCGCTGTTTTGTGCTATTATATAAAATGTACTGTCTTTTTGTTGAGCCAATACTTTTTCGTTTACAGCTACTTTTAAATAAATACTGTCGGGCAGGCTGTTGTTGATAGCTAATGTATAACCCTCATCCAGCGCTTTTGGCAGATCGACAAAAAAACCGGCTTCCCCTGATCCGCTTACCTTAGCTTTATAAGTTTTTCCGCTTTGCGGGGTAAACGCAAAAACACCCATACCTAAATGGCGGCTTGCAAAATCGGCAACTATATTGCCCTGGTTGTCTTCAATAACACCTTTTATATCCTGGCCAAAACCTTCACCGTTTACTGCTTTAATGGCAACCCGCGAACGCACGCCATTTACCAGTGCACCGCCTTCGGGGAAAAACTGTACATCCGGACTGGCCTGGGTAGTTTGTTTTTGTGGACTTGTTTCGGTAGGTATCCCGCCAATCCTTATGTTTTGGTTATAAAAATAATCCGGCCCGGCATTGCGCATCCAATTGGTGTAGGCGCGGATATGGTAATTGCCCTGTTTAAGCGTATGGGATAATGGAATGTCACTCCAGCCGATACCTGATATTAATGGTAATATTTGCCTTGTCACCAATGAGTCCTTTGGGCTGATCAATTCAACATACAATACCCCGCTTAAAGCCGATAACTGGTGATGTTCGCCAATTACGGTATAGGCTTTGTACCAAATGGTATCACCGAAGCTATAATTTTGTTTATCAAGGTGCAGGTAAACTTTTTCAACAGCAGGCTGGCTTTTGAGGATATTTGTTGTATGAACTAGAAAGGTGCTGTCAGTTTGGGCTGACGCACTAAATTTTAGTGCCCCAAAACAGAAAGCTAACAAAATTGCACCGAATTTCATAGGATAGGTTTATTAATACGAATATACTAAATCTTTAGTCCAAAACCGCTACTCCACTTTGTATTTAAACACCTGCCTGCCCAAATTGCCATTATCATCAATACCTTCCACAACCACCCGGTAAATGCCTTTGGTATCATTGTTAAAATACTCAAATGATGCCTTGCCATCTTTATCGGTGATGATGTTTGGGTTCCAGTAAATGGTGCTGCGCAAATCAGGTTGTTGAGCGCTGGTTTTAGGGTCGGTGTATTTCGGTGTGTAAAATGTTTTTGCTTTGTAGTAACCGTTAAATTGATAGGCAAGTAAACCATATAGGGGTTTAGCTGTAAGGCTTTTGGCATCTTCGCCGCCGCGTTTCATAGTAATTACCAGCGCCCCACCCGGCGCATTGGAGCCATAAATAGTTAAAAATGCCGCACTCCGTAACACCTCAATGCTATAAACATCTGCTGCGTTCAATTCGTCCAGATGTAACCCGTCCATTATTATTCCATCAACAATTATAACCATCGCCGGCGGCCCATGGCCTGAACCTTGCCCCAGCCGCCCACCTGTCCGGGCTAGGTATGGAATGCGTTCGCCCCATTTGTTTGGCGGACTAAAAAGAACTCCTAAAAGCCTTGCCTGTAAACAATCCGAAATATTAACACAGCCATTGATCTGATCGCCCATAATTACTTGGTCGGCATGACCTGGCCCATTTAAATTGTCGGAATGTATAAGCTCAGGTGGCTTGGGCGGCCTGTTACCCCGAATGTTGACCTGTTTGAGAAGTATCCCATTTTTTGTAAAATCCTGCTTTTGATCAGCCTGGTAATCAGTAAATTTCTTCTGCATTGCTGCCAGGGCTTGCGGTTGTAGTTGTGCTGCTATAGTATCCTCCGTTCCCCGTGATGTTATCCCCGGATAATCCGCCTGTTTTATTGAAATGATGGCATGGTCATCATTGTTCACCTTTCTTGCTTTTAATACAAGGCTTGCAGTGTCTGATAAATAAAGATCTGTGAATTTAAAATCGCCGTTGGCATCTGTGGTTGTGTCCCTCAGCAGATTATCTTTTGTTACTATTAAGTTTACTTTACCATTGGGAATAGGTTTACCGGATGGCGTTTTTATAGTCCCGCTTAACTCAAGCGATTTCTCCGGCAGATAGGTTATCGTTGGAATATTGTTTTTTTGCATCTGTTTCCAGTCAAACCTTCGATAACCTTGCGTCAGCATTAAAATATCAAGGTCTTCCCTGGTGTTGTCATTGGTATTGTTAAAATAATAATTGGGCTGCTCTATATACCCTTTAACTTCTGACGTTAAAAGGAAGTTGTTTGTAATGGTGCTTTCAGCCTGTTCATCAGTTTTTACCAGGCTATCATTTACTACAGCCACCGAAAAACTGCCTGTGACAGAGTTATTGTTATTGTCTTTTGTCACGATATTCAACTTTACAGCCTGCCTGGTTGTTTGATTTGACGGTAATGCTGCCAGGTTTACTTTTAAAGTATCGTTATTTTGAATAAAGACGATACGCTCAGCTAAAGGTTCACCGTGCTGCGAAAACAAAGTGAATTGGGTAATACCAGATGGAAAACGGCCTTTTTCCACCTTAGCGGCATAAACCAATCCATCGAGCTTAGCCTCGGATGTATAGTAAACTTTGCCGCTGTTTTGTGCTATTATATAAAATGTACTGTCTTTTTGTTGAGCCAATACTTTTTCGTTTACAGCTACTTTTAAATAAATACTGTCGGGCAGGCTGTTGTTGATAGCTAATGTATAACCCTCATCCAGCGCTTTTGGCAGATCGACAAAAAAACCGGCTTCCCCTGATCCGCTTACCTTAGCTTTATAAGTTTTTCCGCTTTGCGGGGTAAACGCAAAAACACCCATACCTAAATGGCGGCTTGCAAAATCGGCAACTATATTGCCCTGGTTGTCTTCAATAACACCTTTTATATCCTGGCCAAAACCTTCACCGTTTACTGCTTTAATGGCAACCCGCGAACGCACGCCATTTACCAGTGCACCGCCTTCGGGGAAAAACTGTACATCCGGACTGGCCTGGGTAGTTTGTTTTTGTGGACTTGTTTCGGTAGGTATCCCGCCAATCCTTATGTTTTGGTTATAAAAATAATCCGGCCCGGCATTGCGCATCCAATTGGTGTAGGCGCGGATATGGTAATTGCCCTGTTTAAGCGTATGGGATAATGGAATGTCACTCCAGCCGATACCTGATATTAATGGTAATATTTGCCTTGTCACCAATGAGTCCTTTGGGCTGATCAATTCAACATACAATACCCCGCTTAAAGCCGATAACTGGTGATGTTCGCCAATTACGGTATATGCCTTATACCAGATGGTATCGCCAAAGCTGTAGTTTTGTTTATCAAGGTGCAGGTAAACTTTTTCTGTGGCCGGCTGGTTTTTGAGGGTATTTGTTGCATGAGTTAGAAAGGCGCTGTCGGTTTGGGCTGTTGTAGTTAGGTCAACCGACAACAGAATTATTACTAATAATAAAAAAAAGTTAGCTTTAAATATCATGACTGACGTTTATAATATAATTTTTGTTCTGTTTAACTACATAAAAAAGATACAATTAATCAATAGTTCTGAAAGAATAATTTATCGCTAAAATAAAATTAAAGTATAAAGCGCTAATTAAGATAACCTACGCCTACCGGCGCATCAGGTTCAAGTGCATAATGGATGCAACTGAATCCAGTTAAAATGTCCTGACTGTTGTTTAAAAAATATAATAGCAAGCTTATTATAAATGAAATTGCGAACAGGCTATTACAACACAACAGCCAGGGATTTAATAGACTAATAACCTTAAAAAGGCTTTACCTCGATAACGTTGCTAAAGTAAAAAACATTGCGAACTAGGTCCGGATAATCCTCCATTCACACAGTAGCAATTGTGGGCGGCCGAGCAGATACCATCCATGTAACCCCCACCATTTCCAATTTCTCCAACGTAGAAACTACATTCACCACCGTCAGTACAGGTACCAAGTCCCCCACCATTTACTTTTTTCATCTCTTCTCTGCTGAGTTTTTTGAAATTTTCCATAAAAATTTAAATTTATGATTAAAAAAAATTTGTTTAGCTATCACGGAACAACCGGCTATTTTAAAGGTATGCTCCTTCACTTTGCAAAGTATCTTTATATGCTTCATTCAAGCATGTATTTTAAATCGGTGAGCTGGTATAATTGTGGCAGGCGGTAACCGTTAAGCAACAATGTTGGCGTCGCGGTAACCTCTGCCAACTGGCACCAGGCTTTTTGCTGCTCCATTTTCTGGTATTCAATGCCGTTTAAAGCAATTGGGTACAGTTTGGCCCAGGCTTCGTAGTTTTTTTGCTTTTGTTCGTACCAGTCGTTTAGCGCCTGTTTTACTCGACAGTACATCGCTGATAGCCAGCAGACTGGGGTAATCGGGATGTATTTCCAGTTCGGCGCTGATAGTGGCCGGATCAATGTTTATAGATAAATTTCTTAAAAGTTTATTTACTGCGGCATCTGGATTATTATCCCTGGTAAGTATCGACATAAGGTTTAGGTAAAATTGTTAACCAAATACACTTGAAACGTCAATCAAGTGGTGTTTGATGAATGAACGCAGCAATCTTCTTAAAATTATTTACATATCCAAAAATATTTTATAGTTAAATAAAAATAAAACTTATGGAAGTTGATAATAAAAGAAAGCCGGTATAAATTCATCCACAAGCTTCCGCAATCGAACTTTAAAAAATAAATCCGAAATCTGCCTAAGCCCCCTCTAAACTGCGAAGCATTCATGAACACATTTAAAAAACAAATAACTTTGCGAATAATCTCCCCCGGTTGGGGAGACTTTAAGCAATACAAAATCAAAATCAAAATAAATCCGAAATCGTAAATCGTAAATCCGAAATCTCCTCAATCTCCATCCTGCACGGTAAACAAATACGTTTCAGTGTTGCCCACCGGCAGGCTGCTCATTTCGCCGCGGTTTTGCTGCCACCAGAAACGAAACTTTGGTTTATCGCGGTTGCCAATTTCATTCATCGATTCGGCATCGTACAGGCGGCCGTTTACCATTACGTATTTTATGTTATCGCTATTATGAATGTCATCAAGCGGGTTTGCGTTTAAAACTATCAGGTCGGCAAGTTTACCGATTTCCAGTGAACCTATTTCTTTGTCCATCCCTAAATATGATGCGCCGTTCATAGTCGCGCAGCGCAGGGCCTGCATGGGCGACATACCACCCTGGGTAAGCATCCATAGTTCCCAATGTGCGCCCAGCCCCTGTATTTGCCCGTGCGAGCCTAAATTAACTTTGGTGCCGCCATCGGCTATTTGTTTTACATATTTGCTAACCTCTATATGCCCGTAATCACCATATTCGGAGGTTGTCCTGCGCCTCGAGCGGGCGTCGATGATGGATTGCGGGGTGAAGTTAAGCAGGCGCTCATTTTTCCAAACTTCGGTACGGTCATACCAAAAGTTTTCGCCCCACTGGGTGCCGTAGCAAACAATGAGGGTGGGGGTATAGCCCGATTTGCTATCGTTCCAAAGGCTTTTTACATCTTTATACACCGGCCAAACTGGGATATTGTGCTCTATCCCGGTATGCCCATCTAATATCATATTCATATTAGTAAAAAAGGTTGATCCGCCTTCGGGCACTACTTCCATTTGCAATTCGCGGGCGGCCTCAATAATTTGCTGGCGCTGCTCGCGGCGGGGCTGGTTATAACTTTTTACTGAAAATGCACCCACATCTTTCAACCTGCGCAAATTGGAGCGGGCATCATCAAGGCTGTTGATAACAGCTTTAAAATCGCCGTCAGCGCCGTATAGAATTGTACCTGTGGAGTAAACCCTGGGGCCAACCATATTCCCGGCCTTTAACATTTCTGCCTGGCTAAACACCATTTCTGTATTGCTTGATGGGTCGTGCGCTGTGGTTACGCCAAAGGCCAGGTTTGCATAATAATTCCAATCCTGCTGCGGCGAAATGCCATCAGGGCTGGTATGCAAATGGGCGTGTACATCCACAATGCCGGGCATCACGGTTTTACCCGCCAGGTCATACACTTTTGCGCTATCGGGTATTTGTATGTCGGCAGCTTTTCCAACTGCCGAAATTTTATTGTGAACAATAATTATAACGCCGTTTTCTATTACCTCATCGCCTTTCATGGTAATTATACGGGCATTTTTAAACGCAATTATGCCATCGGGCACATCTGTTTTTAAGGTAAGGCCGATATCTGTACCAACAGTATCGATAACAGGGGTTTTATCTGTAGCCCCTTCTGCAAACGGGAAGGCATTACGTATGTCTCTTACAAAATATTTCGGCCCTAAAGTCCACATTAGTTTTTTGCTGTCCTTACTCCAATGTAAACAGGTGCCTGCATCGCGGGTTAGTTTATTTAGCGGCAGCGCTTTGTTCGCAGCCGAAAGATCCTGTGGGCTGCCTGTATAAACCATCGGCGTTATATAGCAGTTGTATAATTCGGTAAACGCCATCCATTTACCATCAGGGCTTGGGTTAAACTGGGTGGTATATTTTGAGGTGTAAAGCGTCCGCTGGTTGGCCCCCGTTGTATCCATCATTTTAAAAGCTTTATTGTCACCCTCGCTGCTTTGGTAATACATTTTGGAGTCATCTGTCGAAAATTGCGGAAAGATTCCGTTGTTAATGACCATTTTTGGCGTGCCGCCAGCCGCCGGAACTATGTATATACCCGGATTTTTGCCAAATGCAAAGCCCGATGTTTCATTTCCTTCACCCTTTCTAAAAACTATCTTATCGCCTTTATTCGAGAATTTTGGGGAATAGTAAAACCCTTTTTCGGCAGTAAGCCGGGTTACTTCACAGGTTAACAGGTCAATTTTGTTAACCGAACCTTTTAACTCATCGCTCCAGTCAACATACACCAATGATTTACCATCGGGACTAAAAGCCGGCTCATATTCAAAATCGTTAGTGGCGGTTATGCGTGAAGGCCTGCCATTTGGCAACACTTTAATATAAATATAACCTGCCGCATTAAAGGCCACCATGCTTCCATCGGGCGAAGTAGTTAACTGCCGTATCATTTTAACCGGGAACTCGTCTTGAAAAACTTTTTGCTGGTAGTGTAGTGCTTCTGTAATAGTTTGCTGCGAGGTAACTTCAAACGGTATTTGGGCTGCGCTTAGCGTGTTTACATTCAAATTCAATATTTTGCCTTTGGCGTAAAAGATGATGTTTTTACTGTCCGGTGTCCACCCAAAATTAGGGTAAACGCCAAAAATGGCCCATGTTTCCTGCTGGTCGTGCGACAGGTCATCATATACCGGCCATTCTTCGCCGGTGCCTAAATTATGAAGATATAACACCGATTTTAACCTTACCCGTTTTACAAAAGCCAATAACTTGCCATCAGGCGATATTTGCGGCCTGCATGCGCCGCCAGCGCCACCTGTTACAGTTTCTATGTCGCCCGTTTGGCGATTTAATCTCAATATGGCATATATACCCTGGTATGGGTCTTTATTGTATTGAAAATAAGGGCCGGGAGTAACATCTTCACTCCAGTAAACATATTTGCCATCAGGCGAAATGATAGGCTCGCCGGCATCCTGCTGATCGTTTTTGCGTTTGGTTAATTGTATGCCGTCGCCGCCGTTTTTATGGTACAGCCACATCTCGCCAGCGCCTAATGAACGTGTGCCTGTGAAATGTTTACGTGCAACCAAAAACTGTCCGTCTGGCGCCCATGAGGCATTGTTTAACAGGCGAAAATTTTCTTTAGTGAGGGCATGTTTATCGGTGCCATCGCTGTTCATTATCCAAATGTTATCGCCGCCATCCTTATCACTGGTATAGGATATTAACTTGCCGTCCGGGCTAAAACGGGGCTGTATTTCCCAGGCTTTGCCGCCGGCCAGCAGGGTAGCCTTGCCACCCGTTACCGGGATGGTGTAAATATCACCCAGCAAATCAAAAACAATGGTTTTACCATCCGGACTAACGTCGAGGTTCATCCATGTGCCTTCATCAGTAGTTATAGATACCTTTTTTTGAGTGCCGCCAGGGTTTTCTACATTCCATTTTTGGGCATGAAGGGTAGAAGCAAAAAATAACAACAGAATAACAGGAAAGATGTATTTCATAATATGAATTTTACAGCTGCGAATTTAGACACGATTTTCAGGATTTTTGCGGGATTTTCAGGATTATGGTATCAATTTTACTTATCACCTTACAAATAATCCGCCAAATCCATAATATCTTAAAAATCGTGTTAAGAATTTGATAGTTTTGAAATCATAGCATCAAATGGAATAATCCACAATATTTAAATCCGAAATCGTAAATCCGAAATCCTCTCATGACTATCCACCAAATATTAAAACAGTATTGGAACCATGACGCCTTCCGCCCTATGCAGGAAGAGATCATATCCTCTGTTTTATTAGGGAATGATACATTAGCATTGCTGCCAACCGGCGGTGGTAAATCGGTTTGTTTCCAGGTACCGGCATTAGTTAAAGATGGGATTTGCATCGTTGTTTCACCCTTGATAGCATTGATGAAAGACCAGGTTGAAAATCTGAAGGCAACAGGAATTGAGGCAGTTTCCATCGTATCGGGCATGAGTAAGCGCGAAATTGACATCGCACTCGATAATTGCATTTATAACCCGGTTAAATTTTTATACCTGTCGCCAGAGCGTTTATTATCCGAACTGGTGCGCGAACGCATCAAATACATGAATGTGAATTTGATAGCCGTTGACGAAGCACACTGTATTTCGCAATGGGGCTATGATTTCAGGCCGCCGTACCTTCACATTGCCGATTTACGCGACCTTCATCCCGACGTACCCGTTTTAGCGCTTACTGCCACCGCCACAGCGGAGGTGCGCGAGGACATTCAGCAGAAATTAAGATTTAAACGGCCAAATATTTTCCAGAAAAGTTTTGAACGGAAAAATATTAGCTATGTAGTGCAGAACGAGGAAAATAAACTCCGTAAGCTCTTAGATATTGCCAAGGGGGTAAAAGGTAGCGGTATTGTTTATGTGCGCAGCCGCAAAGACGCCGCCGAAATAGCTAAATTTTATAATGAAAACGGCGTTAAAGCCGATTACTACCATGCAGGATTGGAATCAGGCCTCCGTTCACAACGGCAGGAGAACTGGAAAAACAACCGTACCCGTATCATCGTTGCCACAAATGCTTTTGGTATGGGGATTGATAAGCCCGATGTTCGTTTTGTGATCCATAAAGACCCGCCCGAAAGCCTTGAAGCATATTACCAGGAAGCAGGCAGGGGAGGGCGCGATGAGCATAAGGCCTATGCTGTTTTACTGTGTAACCCGGCCGACAGGTATAAGCAGGAAAAGAAATTTGAGCTGAGCTTTCCTTCTATACCCGAAATAAAACAGGTTTATCATTACTTAGCCAATTATTACCAGCTGGCATATGAAGCCGGCGAAGGCCTGAGTTTCGACCTTGACCTTGGCGACTTTTGCAGCCGGTTTAAACAGGATATTATAAAAACCATTAACGCGCTAAAGTTTTTGGAACAGGATGAATACCTGTCGTTTAATGAAAGTGTTTTTTTGCCTTCCCGTTTCAGGTTTGAGGTACAAAACGAGGAACTGTACAACTTCCAGATACAAAACCCGGGCTGGGACCCATTTATAAAAACCTTGCTGCGTTCGTACGGTGGATCGTTTGAAAATTACGTACGCGTAAGGGAGTTTGACCTTGCGCGGCGTACGCACATGAATGTTCAGCAGGTTATTGATGGGATGAAACAACTGCAGGAGTTCAGAATTTTAAGCTACTATCAGCAAACCGATACGCCGCAGGTAACCTGGTTAAAACCCAGGCAGCAGGCAAAGGCCCTTTACATTAATAAAAAAGCCATCGATGAGCGTAAAGCAACCTATCGCAGAAAAATGGAAGCCGTTTTTGCCTATGCCACACATAAAAAATGCCGGAGCCAAATGCTTTTGGCCTATTTTGATGAGCTGAATGCAGGTAAATGCGGTGTTTGCGATGTATGCCTTGAAGAAAAACGACAAACAAATGCATCTGAAATAGTTGATGACATTACCAGTGAGGTTATACAGCAGTTAAGCACCGCTTCAATGGACCTTGCGGCCCTGGTAACCTCAACCAATATAGGTACCGACAAAGAGAAAATAGATACCATAAGACTGCTGCTTGATGCTGGGAAGATAAAATTTGCCGGCGAGAAACTTGTTATCGGTTGATGGTGCAAATTGGCTTAATATTGTAATATTTGAGCAAATCATGACAAAATTGGCACCGGGCAACTATCTTTATGCAATTGCGTTTTATAAAACTTGTAGCCGTTAAAATTATCCTGTGAAAAAAACCATATTGTTTTTCATCTGCTTTGCAGCTGCTTTGAGCGTTTATGCGGCAGGTGACACCACCGCCCACGCAACTCCGGCTACGCTCGGTTCGAAGTTCTTTTTTCCAAATTCAATAGGGTTAAGTGTGCCGTTTAATAATGTGCATACCCAATTAAGATGTGGCCTTTCATTAAATACAGCTGTGGAATACCGGATAAATAATACTAACCCGTTTTATTTCAGAATTGACTATAATGTTTTAAATAATAATTACACCAGTTTCGTCCGAACTTTGCCAACTGATGTAATTCAGGGAAAACTATCGTCAAATTTTATACTGGCGGGCGCAGGCTACCGGAAAAAAATAGACAGGTGGGCAATATACCTTGCGCTGCAACCCGGACTCGGTATGCATTCATTTGACCGGGCGGCGGTAAGTACCGATGGCATAATTATAAGCAGGGCTACCAATGATAGCTTTGCTGCAAAATCGGCGCTTGGTTTTGAATACTACATTAAGTCGCACTTTGATGTTTTTTTTGAGCCTTCCTACTATAAATTCTTTTCACACCAGGGGTTTAGTGCATCTCATTCGCAATTTATGGCTTTCAATATAGGGATTTCTACCGCGAGGTTTTAATTAAGTCCGAAAGTCCGGAAGACCGAAAGCAGGAAAGAAGCTGCGAATTATTTATAAAACGGTGGCGCTTTATTTTTTTCTTCCCGACTTGCGGTCTTTCCCGACTTTCGGACTAAAAGAATTTAATCTCTCATTTGCAGAATATTCCCGTGCTAACATTCCGTCCGCGGTGTTTTTGCCTGCTTATTTCAACCCCCAAATAGACCTAAACAAAATTTTATTCTGTTTTTGAAAAAATGGATACTTGGTGTAATAATTACACTATGATGAATAATTTCACCGATAAAAAACCCACCTTTGCCGATAAAAATAGGGTGTTCGTCTATTTTATAAAATTTAGTGTAACGTTTTATAATCACGCACGTCTTATTGATGTATTTAAAAAATGATAAAAACACAAATTACTGACAATCAAAATAATAATAAAATGAAAACAACAATATTTTCCATAATAACAATGTTCGTAGTAACATTAGGAATAGCAAATTCAACTTATGCAGCCACTGCAAATAACACAACAGTTACCATTTTAAACAATGTTAGCGCCATAAACAAAATCGAAGTACACGGCAATGTTCAGCTGTTTATCTCTGACGGTGCGACCGACCAGGTAAAAGTGTATAACAAATATTATTCTGAAAGCGCCCTGGTGCAGAGTTCAAACGGCGTACTGCGCATATCTTCATACAACAACGAAAAACTTGTTGTTTGGGTAACTGCTAACGACCTTCGTTCAGTTTCAGCTTATGACAATTCAGAAGTAAGGTCATTCGGTGATATTTCGAAAATTGAATTTAATGTTGACCTCCACAACACTGCATCAGCAAAATTAAATTTAGATGCTTACAGCGCAACCGTTAACGTAAGCGACCATGCCAAAGTTGACCTGAGCGGTAATGCTGATGAGTTTAATTTAAGCCACAACTTTGCTGCAAGCGTTAACAACTATAACTTTTCAGCTGTTCACTTTACAGAAAAGAAAGTAAACTTCCCGGCCGCATCAAATGATGACATGGCTGGCATCTAATCCAACTTTTGCAAAAGTTCAACATATAATCTGGGAAACCATCTGTTAGTGCGGGTGGTTTTTTTTATTGGTTGGGATTACACCGATTGTAATGTGACTACAACGATCTTATGATGTATTGCACAAAAAAGGCTTACGCAGTTTTTAATACTGCGTAAGCCCTCTTTTTTTTTAATAATTATCTATTGCTTTTATTAATTGGCCATTATCATTAAAAGATAGCAGTTTGTCTTCAAATGAACCGGCATCTTCATAAAGCATTTTATTGCCGCTGGCATTATCTACTTCAACCTGGTAAATGTTTTGGGAAGGTGTCCTCAGCCGTTCCATATTATCGATATGCCAGCTGGCGTAGTTTCCCTTTTTGAGATATAACATTGCTTGCACAGGCAGGCTCGAAGTATGTTTTATATTTCGCACAGTGTTAAGCCACTCCCCGTTGTTTGAATACGATGCCTGGTATTTTTTGTTATTCATTACAAACAGGGCAATCGACGTACTATGATTTGTTTTCCACTTTTTTAGTTGTACGTCAGGGTATTTAGCCGAAAATGCTGTAAGCACAGCCTGCGGAACATTGTTGTTTGGGTTTTGTGCCATTGCACTATATGTAATCATCCCTATTGTTGCAACAAGGATAATTGCTTTTATTTTTAAGCTTTTCATGATCTTTAAATTTAAATTCAGTTATTAATTTACGTAAAGTGGTTTGTTACACCATTGTCTATATTGCTGATACTCCAGGATACTAAAGCGTTTTGATTGATAATATCAAAAAATAACGAGGGGCGGCATGCGCATAAAGCGGCCGGACTATAGCATCAGCATAACTGAAAGGATCAGATCCTGATCACGTGGTTTGATAAATAGGAGTAATGATGATCGGGTAAAAATTGAAATGTGCAGGCTTCGCCGGTAGCATTTGCCAGCAATGGGTTCGTACTATTTAAACGTGAAGCAGAAAAAAGAGAGATATGCTTCGCAAAGGTTTTAACTGTTTTGTTTTCACTAAAGGTCGACCTGTCATTCCTGATAAGGTAATAAATTACTTCAGTGTTTTTTTTGAAAGCAGGGTTGTGGCCGGCGATATAACTTTCCCGGAAATTTGGGACAAAAAATAAATGGGCTGCAACAATAAAAAGATATACCGCCATTAAAACTAATGCGCCAAAACGAGCGAACGGATATGCTTTTTTAAGTTTCACGATATTACAATTACAATAAAATAAACAGTCAAAAAACAAGGTTGTTTTAAAATTAATTTCCAGGGGATTAGTTTTTGCCGTTATAAATAATAAACGCTTTAATAGCCTGATCTATTATAATTTAAAGATATATTTTGTCCGGGTTAAACAAGATGGGGGTTTATTTATGAAACTTTGTTTGGTGATACCCCAAACTTCTTTTTAAAAGCATTACTGAAATGTTGTACCGACGAATATCCCAGCTCAAAAGCGATTTCGCTGGCTGATTTTTTCTTTTCGAGCAAGTCGGTTTTGGCTAATTCAAGGCGGGTGTCGGATAAATAACCGAATACGGTATTGCCAAAGGTTTCTTTAAAGCCTCTTTTTAGTTTATACTCGTTAATGCCAGCCACCCGCGACAGTTCAAACAGGCTTGGCGGCATATCCAGGTGCCGGATCAAATAATCACGTGCATAAATGATACGCTCTTTATCATATTCGGTCTTTAAATACCTGGCAGGTGAATTTTGGAAGCTGTTATAAGCCTCGGCCTGCAATACCAACAGTTCGATGCTTTTTGATAGCAAAAACATTTTTTTCAAACCTTCGCGGTAATTGCAGTTTACCACGGCGTTAATGGTAGTCAGCATGTTTATGTCCATATACAGGCTGTTATTGCAAAGTGCAACTGTTTTGCCAGCCATCACATTGTCGCCAAAACGTTTCAATACATCATTGGCATCCTGTGTTACCCTTAAAAAGGCATCTTTGGTAAACTGGATCATAAACGTGTTAATGTGCAAGTCATCGTTTTTTAATGTCCCGGCGCCGGTTTGCGAATAAAATAAGTTATGCTGGTATTTGCCTAATTCATAGGGGCGTTCAAAATCTTTGTTGCCGATGGTGGTTTTACCCTTTATGTTAAAGTAAAGAGTAACCATATCAAGGTCGCCTTTCCATTCCATCTCCACCTGGTTTTTATAATGCCAGTCCGAGTAGCCCAACCTTATGCCATCAAAATACCATTGCTGCATCTTTGCATCGGCAAACGGCAGGTTAATTTCCATCACATTCTCAACCAGCTTATTAGTGTTAAAATCCTTTTCCGACAAGTTGTTGGAATGAAGGATTTGGTTATCCGCTTTGTTTTTTAACTCGAATGGCATTTGTTCCCGATTATATAAGTTTTGCTCCGTTTAACATAAACCGGCAGGCTATGTTTTAACGGACTTTTGTATTGTAAATCATTTGTAATATTAAACTCCTAAGGTGGCGGCAAGTTACAGGTGATCCATAAAAAATTTAAAAATGACCTTTAAAAATTTAAGGCAAATGATAAAAGTAAAAGGAAATGGGAACATAGTTTCCAAAGAAATAAGTGTGAGCTCTTTTATAAGGCTGCACCTGCGTGTGAGCGGGCTGGTTGAACTTATACAGGCTGATGAAGAAAAAATCGTCATCGAAGCCGATGAAAACTTGCAGGAGTATATGGAGATCAATAACTCCGGCCGTACGCTATATATTACTACAGAAGGAAAATGGCGTGTGCCTGATTTTACCTCGATAAAAATAAAAGTTTTTTATCGTCAGCTATACAACCTATACAATGCCTGCGAAAACGCAACAGTTTTTTGTGCAAATGCGCTGAGGTCGACAGAGCCGGTTGAAATAAAAATATACAGCGATAAAAGCGTTAGTAAGCTTAATGTGGAAGCCGCATCTGTAAAACTATTAACAGCCTGTGTAGGTAATGTTGAAATAGCGGGCAGTTGCAATTTATTCGAGATCAGTGCAAAATCTCAGGGCGACCTGGATGCGAGGAACATGATCGCGAAAAACATTGTCCTTAAAAATTATTCCCAGGGCAATATCGACCTGTTTGCCGATGAAACGCTTACCATCAGCAATTACGGCGAGGGCAATATCCATTACTGGGGTAACGGTATTTTAAAGGACATTAAGCACAATGGGGATGGGGAAGTGAAGCATATGTTGGTTGATTAAGTTGGATTAGGTTGATTAAGTGAGTGGTTAGGTCATTGTTTTGACTATTCAAATAACTCAATCAACCTAATCCAACTAAATCAACCCAATCAACTAAAAAATGGTAGAAATATTCAAAACAAACGTAACTAACAAGCGGCTGGCAAGCAGGGTATTGAAAACTCTGCATGCCAGTTTGCCTTGTTATCATTTTAATTTTGACCTGGAGGATTGTGACAGGATACTCCGTGCGCAAAGTGCTGATGAACCTATTGAAATTGCGCTGGTTATCAAAATAGTTAAAGATTGCAGGGTTGATGTTGGTTTATTTGAAGGGTGAACTTTATGTATCCGCAAGCCCTTTTTAATTAGGTGCTTGCGGATACCTCTTAATTTATTCCATACTTCTTTAAATATTGCAAAGCTTTTTCCAGGGCAACATCTTCATCTTTTACTGTACTTTTAACCGTCTTTTTTGCCCGGATGTCAATTCTCACCCCGCGCTGCTGAGTTGGCGTTTTATCCGGGTAGTAAATCCCGTAGCCCGAATGCGAGATAGACATACCGCCTCCCATTGGAAAATAGGAATCCGCGCCATCCAATCCGCAGGTTTGGCTACCGATGGTAACCGAATGAGGAATTGTCTGTAGCGTCATTACCGTGTACTCGCCCTGGCTTTGGCAGCGCTCATCGGCCAGTATGATCACTTTTCCGCTGTATGGCCGCGGGTTAACGCCGCCTATTTTGGGCGACAGTACCCATTTAAAATAACCGGGCTCGTTGGGCATTATTTTCGTTTCAACGTCAATTGGCGCAGGACGTGGCAGAAACATGTCGAATATATTGTAAAAAGCATCGTTGTCCATATAGCTACGCGCATCAAAGATTATGGCCTTTTTGGTCCGCATCAGGGCTTTTATCGTATCCATATTTTTACCCCAGTTTTGGGCGGTGTACACCCTGATGATAGATTTGCCGATCATCTCGTACCCTTTTTCGTTTGCAGTGTAGTTATTGATGTATTGCCATTTTCGCTGTGTAACAAGTATATTGCTTATCCGGATAGCAAACGTTTTGACGCCCCGTTTAATGGTAACTTGCTGTGCCGTATCGGTCGTTAAAAGCAACAGTTGCTCAAGGTGCCTGTTCAACGATGGCAGGTTTGATGAAGTTGTATATCGCCTAAAGCGCGCTATCCGTTTAGCAATAGGTTCGTTATTTATCGCGACCAGCAGGTCGCCGGGTTTGATACGCCCACCATCATCCGTGTGCGAGATAACGACTGTGTCATGTAGCACGGTTATGTAAAACGGAAGCCAATACTTACCCCATAGATCATCACGACCCCATAGTTGCGCATGGCCGTCATGCAGCTCCACCGCCAGTTGAAGCAATATTTTATGATAAGCGGTCGTGTCTTTTACCCGCTGCACCTTCGGGATAAAACGGGTTAAAACACTGTTCCAGTTTTCAGCCGTGATAAACTTGTATGGGTCATAATAATTAATTGCATTCCAGAACCGGGCTAAAAAAAGCAGGCGGTATTCAGGGGTGGGCCATGTCATTTGTTCGTAGGGGTTTTCCCCGCTGTAGTCGGTTTGATTGATGGATTTCACAAAGCGATTATTGCCGCGGTTGCGGTGTGTAAAGATGTACAGAAGCCTGCTCTTGTTAGATTGGTTCAACACGGTCGAATGCTCCAGCCAGCCGAGGTCATGGTTTTTAGTAAAAATGTCACCTGTTGGGGGCGCCACCTCCATGTTTTTGTCCGTCCCTGGTGCGGCAATCAATTCAGCCACTTCGGCATTTAAGTCCTCGCTATTTTTTGCAACAATAATTTTATCGATATGGGCGACAAACACCGAGTCCCAATTAATGGTACCGCTGGCGACGTTGGGGTGATGGTACTTGATAAAGCCCCATACTTTGGCGTAGATTTCGATATTTTGGTATTTCGACTGGCTGAAACTATCAGCGCTAAGCATAATAAATAGAATTGACAGCAAGACTTTTAAATATTTCATTGTGTAAAAATTTAGCGTGAGTAGATAGCAAAAACCGAATCGCCACCGTACAAATCTGCGCTTTAGGACGCGCACCAATAAATTTATTAGTTGAACGGCCATGATAATTCGACGAACAGCACCGCCACAAAATTCAACCCGTAAAAAGCCATGTTCATCGAAAAACTTAGCGGGTTAACAAACAATGATGTAATTTTAAAAATGTCAGTCATTTTTTCATCGCTTAACTACAAACAAAAAAGCCTGATTGCCGAAGTTGTTTTCCTGTTTGTTATAGGCGTAGTAAGCCCTTTTGCGGTAGGGCTGCAAACCTGGTCGTGGATATCGTATACCTTCAGTTATGTGTTTCTTACCATCCTCGGCCTGCCGGTAATTATGCTGTTTTACAGGGTGTACCTGCCTTACACCATCGGCAAGGATCGGTATTTCTTAGCCGCTCTCCTTTTTGCGTGTTATATCCTGCTTTATGAATTAAGCAACAGGATAACAATGGTTGTTACAATTGCTATGCCCTTTATTCCCAAAGGTTACCGGGATGGCTTAAGGTATGCCCAGCCGCTTAATTTTTCGAAGGTTTTTTTTAACGAAGACATAGGTTATACCATCCTGGTGCTGCTGGCGGCTACATCGTTATATATATTAAAATTGCTTTTTAAAAACCGGCATAACCTGTTTGTGCTTGAAAATGAAAAACTTAAAATGGAGCTTAACCATTTAAAAGCCCAGGTACAGCCGCATTTTTTTTTCAACACGCTTAACAATATGTATGCGCTTAGCATCGCGGGGTCACCAAAAACGTCAGCTATGATAGCCGATCTTTCAGGTATCATGCGCTATGTGCTATATAATGCCGAACAGGATAAAGTGCCGCTACAGCAGGAAGTTGATTTTATAAAAAGCTATATTGAACTGGAAAATTTGCGGCATAACAGCAAGGAAAGCATTGAATTTTCGGTACAGGGCGATATCAGCAATGTTTTTATCGAACCGCTTATCTTTTTACCATTGATTGAAAATACTTTTAAACATTCGCTGCAAAAAGATACGCCCGATAAGTGGGTGAAACTGGTGTTAACCGTTGATGATGAAGAATTTATCTTTCAAACATCAAACCCTAAAAACACACATGAAGGTCCTTCGCAGGCGGAAGGCGGCATCGGACTTAAAAATGTAAGAAAACGCCTTAACCTGTTATATCCCGGCAGGCATCAGTTGAATATTTACGATGAGGAAACCGTTTTTACCGTTACTTTGATGATAAAATACCAAAAAGAATGATCAATTGCATTATAGTTGACGATGAGCCGCTGGCCAGGCAACTCCTGGCTGGTTATATCGGTCAATTGCCCTATTTGAAATGTGCAGCTGTTTGCCAAAGTGCAATTGAAGCATTTGCGGTATTGCACGAGCAAAGGGTTGATGTTATATTTTTAGATATCGAAATGCCGGGCATAACCGGCATAAACTTTTTGCGTTCATTGAAAACGGCACCCAAAGTAATATTCACCACGGCCTATCCAAACTATGCGGTTGATGCTTTTGAAATAGAGGCTATAGATTACCTGCTGAAACCCATCACTTTTGAAAGGTTTGTAAAGGCTGTTCAAAAACTGGCTCCAAATGGCGCTGAACCGGTGGCTAAAAACAGCATTGAACCTAACGCGCATATATTCCTGAAGGTAGACCGGCGGCTGGTTAAGG
This sequence comes from Bacteroidota bacterium, assembly GCA_013288235.1. GTDB lineage: Bacteria > Bacteroidota > Bacteroidia > Sphingobacteriales > Sphingobacteriaceae > Mucilaginibacter. The sequence continues at coordinate 29,874 of JABDCF010000027.1, forward strand.
TAGATTTTAACGATATAATTTACATTGAAGCCTATGGCGATTATTTAAAGGCGCATATGCCCACCAGAACTTATATTACCTACATGACCTTAGGTAAGATAGAGCAGCTTTTGCCGTCTGCGCAATTTATCAGGATACATCGCTCTACTATCATCAATAAAAACTATATAAAATTTATCGAAGGCAATTTTATTAGTGTTAATGATATAAATCTGCCTATCGGGCTAACCTATAAGGACAGCTTGCTGGAATCCCTGGGAAACAGTTAGACTTCCGAAGTTTTCAAACGGCGAAGCCCTCAACGAGGCCTTTGAAAAACGAACAGCATCGAGTTAAACTTCGGAAGTCTTTGTTTTTTTACTTTAGACTCCCGGCTTAAGATTATGGACTTTAAAACTACCCCCCAGCCCTGCCCTGCACATCTGACGCGCCAGGCGCGTGGGCTTTAGTTACTTTGCCCGTTCCAAAACGGTAAGTGAAATTGACGGATACTGACCTGGTATAAAAATACCATTCAGAATATTGGTATAAACCTGCGTTCCTGTCAATGGCGTTATGCCCTTCGCTTTGCAAAATATTATGTGCATTTAGGGAGATGCTACCTTTATCAGCTAATATGGGTCTCTTTAAACCGAAGCTCAATATGGAATAGGGACCAAAAGTTGAATTGATAAATTGACGTTTTGAGTCATATTCAAAATCGCATTCGGCGGCTAATTTTTTACCAAGCTGGAAACTGTTATTGGTGCTTAAATAAGCTGAGAGGATGCCGCCATTATCAAGACTGTAACCATTTGCGCTGCCATTAAAAGCGGTTTGATAGATAGAGAGTGTATTATCAGTGGACCACCAGCCGGTTAATTTCTTTGAATAGCCGATATCGATATCCAACGCATGTGCGCCCTGTACGTTGGTAGGTATGCGTGTGATGGTTGTTTTGTTGCTATCCAAATATGGGAACGTGCGGATGTAATCCCGGTAGATATCATAATTAAATGTAATATAAAAAGCACTTTGAAAACTCCAGGTGGCTTCAGCATGCCACGAAAGTTGCGGCTTTAAATTAGGGTTGCCCTGGAAATATAGCGTAGCCGTTTGCGGTCGCCTGAAAGGCACCATTTCGGAATATTCGGCACGTTCAGTTCGCCTCCCAAGCTTAATATTAAAAGTGTTTTGGTCATCCAATTTATAATCAAAAAACAAAGTCGGGAAAAGCTGGAAATAATTTTGATTAACCACCTGGTTGGTGAGCAATTGTTCGCCTTTTGCAATTGTTTGCTCGCCACGCACGCCAGCTTGTACTGTAAGCTTTTTAAAGTTTTGGTTGATGTTGATGTAAGCCGCATTGATGTTTTCCGTATTGACAGAATAATCGGTTTGGGCGGTATCCAGCAAGTTTTGGCCTCCGATCTGGTCATAATAATTGTTATCGTTAATTGCCTTTACATAACTCGATTTTATCCCCGTTTCCAATTTGCCCTTTTTATTTAGCGGTTGCTCATAATCGGCATTTGCCTCATAAATATTTAGGTGCCTTTGCTGTAAAAGCAGTGCATCGGTTTCACTCAAGAAATTTCCGTTGGCATCATTTAATGTGGTAAAATTGTTTTGAATGGGCATGTTCCGGTAGTTTGAGTAATCAAAATTTACAGTAAACTGTTTACCCAATGTGTCGAGTTGGTGCACCAGCTGGATCCCGGTAGTGTAATTTATCGGGTTATCATGCAAATCACTTTTAAAATTTTCTGTATTGGTTTTCACCCGGTTGCTGTCCAATATATTCATATTCGATATAAGCGGGTTATCCGAAAGCCCGATGCCGCCGGTGCCCGATAATGTAAGCGTGGTTTTTGGTGACAGGTACAAATCGATGCCAAGCGTGGGCCTGTCCGTTTTATTTGTACTGGAGCTGTAATTGTCCGATGCTTCCTCTGTTAATAAGGAATTATTGGGGTTTAATATATCACTGGTTACAGTACGTCCACTCCGGGTTTTGCTGTAGCTATAGGTATTGTTGAAGAAAATATTATAGTTTTCGGTCTTATAGCTCAGGGTAAGGCCGCCGTTATACTTGCTGTAATAGCTCTCGCCAAAGCTACCGTTAACGCTTCCGTTGAGGCCTTCTTTGCGATTTTTCTTTTTTACGATGTTGATGATACCCGCTGTCCCGGCGGCATCGTATTTGGCGGATGGGTTGGTCATGATCTCTACCTTTTGAATGGTTGAGGCCTGCATCCCGCCAAGTAAATTCACAAGGTCTTCGGCGGAGAGGTAGGTTGCCTTGCCATCGATATAAACATTTACGCCGGGCTTACCGTCCAGCGTGATTTGCCCGTCGGGCGATACCTGTACACCCGGCAGTTTCTGCATCACCTCCAAGACTGTGGAACCATCGTTGGTGATATTTTGACCGACATTCACCACCGTTTTATCTATCTGCCTTTCAATAAGCGGCACATCAGCTTTTATGGTGACTTCTTTTAGTGTATTGGTTGATTTTTTAAGGATCGAGACGCCCAAATCAATTTCACTATCGGCAATGGTAATTCCCGGTTTAACAAGCTTTTCAAAACCTATCATCGATAGCTCTATAAAGTAATTGCCCGGTTTTAATTTGTTAAAAGTAAATGCGCCTTTTTCATCACTAAGGGCAGAACGGTAAATGCCTGAATCTTTTGCATTTTTTAAAACGATAGTGGTGTAGGGCAGGGGCGCTTTTTGTTCATCAACCACAATACCTTTAACCGATGCCGTGTTTGTGGCCTGCGCGAAAGGTTGTAAGGCGAGAAGTGTAAAAGCCAATGTAAAACTCAATTTTTTAAATAACGATGCTATTGAATTTGGGCGCATATTCTTGCTGTTTGCCCAATGTTCATCATTATTCTATTGCGATTTTGTAACCGCCTACATACGGCTGGTAATAGTCGTCGAACAATAAATTTTGTATGACCGGGACGGTTTGACAGCTGATTTTAACTATTGAGGGGTCGGTTTTATTTGTTCGTCGACAATTGGTAAATAAAATAGCCATTAGCCGTATACTTGTTATAATGAGTTTTTCGGATAAAATAATAGGATTTAATAAGGAGCAGCGCGTAACAATCCATATACTATTCTGGGTGACAGCCTTATTGCTGCAATTAAGCTCAAGCAGTTATCATAACAGCGATGTTGTCCCATTTACAAACAATATTATTGGGGATGGTATTAACCTGGTTTCACAAATTCCGGCAGCTTATATACTGGCATATGTTATTGCCCCTTTGTTTTACCGGCAAAAGTATGTGCAGGCTTTTATTTGCTTTTTGCTTAGCGCTTATGTAATATGCGCACTTTCCAGGTTCGAGGTAATATACTTTCAAGAGCCTTTTTTTGGAACGGCCAAAAATCCAAGCGAAACCCCCGTTGAAATATTGACCGACCTCCCGAAACTCATCTACACGTATTTTTTTCGCCTGTTTTCCGTGGCATTTGTTTTTATGTTTTTAAAGTTGCTGAAAGACCAGCTGGCTATCCAAAAACATACGCTATCATTAGAAAAAGAAAAAGCAGAAACAGAACTACGGCTATTAAAAACACAGCTTAACCCCCACTTTTTATTCAATACTTTAAACAATATTTACTCCCTGTCGCTGAGTAATTCCAATAAAACATCGGCATCAATCGGGCGCTTATCCGAGATCCTGGACTACATACTTTACCGCTGCAATACAACTTTTGTTCCCCTTTCGGGGGAAATAACTTTGCTGAACAATTATATCGGGCTTGAGAAATTGCGTTATGATGATCGCCTGAAAGTGAATTTTAAAACGGAAATCGACCGTGAAATAGAGATAGCGCCATTGATATTAATATCCATCGTCGAAAATGCTTTTAAACATGGGGCAGGTGATGATATGGGCAGCCCGATTATTAATATCGATTTGCTTGTAAACAGCAGCACTTTTAAATTTAAGGTATCCAATTCATTCACGCCAAAACCGCAGAGCGGTGAAAATATCAGCATCGGCCTGCCTAACTTAAAAAAACAACTGGAACTCATCTATCCAAAAACACATACCTTAGTAGTTGAACATACGGACACTTTTTTTACGGTAACCCTTACGGTTGATTTAAACCCTGCTGAAAAATGAAAATAAAATGCCTGCTGGTTGATGATGAACCTTTAGCAATTTCGCTATTAGAGCAGCACCTGCAACAGCTGGATTATTTCGAGGTAACCGCAACCTGTAACAATGCTGTAAAAGCGCTTTCGGTTTTAAATACCCAGCCTATTGACCTTTTGTTCCTCGATATAAAAATGCCCAAAATATCAGGCCTCGACCTGCTTAAAACCTTAAAAAATCCACCAAAAACAATTATTACGACGGCCCACCGTGAGTTTGCACTTGAGGGTTATGACCTTGACATTGTTGATTACCTGCTAAAGCCTATCACGTTCGACCGTTTCTTTAAATCCATTGAACGTTACCTGCGAAACAGCAACCAGAGCATTGCCGAAGTTTTGCCATCATCCGAAGCGCAGTTCATCTATATCAAATCAGGCACAAAATATTTTAAGCTTAATGTGGATGATATTTTATATGCCGAGAGTTTAAAAGATTATATCAAAGTACACACTACCGACAAACAAATTATTGCCAAGTACAAGATCAGCAACTTTGAAAAAGAACTGAATGGCAAAGGCTTTTTGCGCATCCACCGCTCATTTATAGTAAACCTTAAAAATATAACCGCCTTTACCGCTGCCGATATTGAGATTGGCGCCGTTGAGTTGCCAATAGGTTTTAGCTATAAGGAATATGTTTTTAAGGCATTGAATAGGTGAGGGGCTATGGCACCTCAAACACATCCCGGTCATCGGCCAGTAGCAGTTTTGTAATAAACGGGCCTTCCTCTATCAAAGCTTTTACTTTTTTGGCATTTGATGGCATTGCAAATACCAACTGCGTTTCCAAAGATTGGTGCAGTTCTAACCGGCTATCGATACCGGGCTGTTTACCTGTTTTTTGCTCAAGCGCTTGCTGTCCTTTCGCAGAATATTCCCAATAGTTCCCATTCTCTTCTATTAAATGGACCCGTGGCTCCGATGGTTTTTGCGCAATGCCCCGCGCCTGGTTGCTCATTTTTATATGTAATATCACCCATGTGCTATCTGTACCCAAAGGCGGTAGTTTTGTTTGCGCGGCGCCGCTTGTTTCAATTTGGGTGACGGTAGCGCACCAGTCGTCAAAGCAAACATCGGTACCCAGGGGCACGGTGATAAAGCTGCTTTTAATGTAAAACCCCGTCCATAAAACTAAATAAACGCCCGCTATGATGCCGATTGTTTTTAAGGTGGGTTTAACCGGCTTGTGCCTTATTGCTTTTATAATTAGCCGGATAAGCAAAATCAGCAATGATAAAAATGTCAGCAGGAATAGCAGCGTTGCCATAAAACGTTTTTATGTTATAATGCAAAATAGAGTTTTGTTTGCAGGGGATTTTTGTTTTTTATCTAAAGGAAAATAAATGTATATTTGCTCCGTGAACACACAAAATCTATATAGCCTCTTACTGTCAAGTTATTCAAAACTGAATGGCAAGAGGAGTCCTATGGATTAAAAATATTAAAGTTTATACTTTAAAAAAGCCTCTTGACCAACATCAAGAGGCTTTTTTTATTTGCCCCTATGACGTAATTGGCAGTCGTACATGATTTAGGATCATGGTGTATCGGTTCGAATCCGGTTAGGGGTACAAAAGGTGCTATTATGTAACAGGCAACCGTATTGGACTTAAAATCCAAGTTTCCGGGTTCGAATCCCGGTAGCACTACACAGAAGGTTGGCCGAGTGGTAAGGCAACGGTTTGCTAAACCGTACAGGGTAAAACTTGCATGAGTTCGAATCTCATATCTTCTGCAAATGGGAACGTGGCAGAATGGTTATTGCAGCGGACTGTAAATCCGCCGTTTCGCAACGTTGGTGGTTCGAGTCCATCCGTTCCCACAAAAAAGGTAGGCGCCGTACAATGGTGTACATCCGGTCTTGAAAACCGGCGGGGCGTTAACGCGCAGGGTTCGAATCCTACGCCTACCGCAAATTAAGTTAACGAATGGGGCTTTGTCCCCGCAGGTTCTCTCGAAGAGGAACCTGCGGTATGCGATATGCTTGTAAACAAGCCAATACGGAACATGAGAATAACTTCTGATTAAGTTTGAAAACCCGGGTTATTTCCAAATTTGAAAATTCCACTTCAATCTGGTACTACTTGAACGCAGGGTCCTTTTTGTTCAAGTCAACCCACAAAAATAAGTAGCAAATAACGCGCCGTTAATATAAAATCGGCGATCACCAAACGTTCCTATGGAACGTAAAAACGATTTTTGATTCGACTTCTACCAACCAAGCGTCCCTACGGGACGCATTTTTTTTTTTCGTCCCATCGGGACGTATGGTTGGTAGAAAATATCTTCGCCAAAAAATGCGTTCCGTAGGAACGTTTGGTGAAATCTACTACTATATCCGCCTAACCAAATTTTGTGTGTTAACTTAAACCTTTCAGAGACCCCGTGGCGGCGGGAATCTGTTACTATGGAACGCCGCTACCTTCCAAATTCAACTATGGACTATGAACCATCAACCATCAACTAATTTTTTTCACCGACACTAATCCCCGCTTCACCGAGAAAAGCCCCTCCTATACCTAATACAGGCCATTTTGCTGTAACGTTAGCTATGGTGGAGGGGTCTTATTAGCGTATTTAGAAACAGAAAATAAAACAAGAACAATCAAAATATCAAACATCATGAAAACTCAAATAGTAACCATATTCGCAGCACTTGTATTAAGTACCGGAATAGCAGCAACATCTTACGCAGCAGCCCCTGCCGATAACGGAAGCTACACCGTTTTAACCGATGTAAGCGCCATTAATAAAATAGAAGTTCGCGGCAACGTTGAGCTGTACATATCAGACGGTGCAGCCGACCAGGTAAAAGTTTACAATAAATATTATGCTGAAAGCGCATTGGTGCAAAGCAAAAACGGGGTGTTAAGCATCGCATCATACAAAGCCGAAAAATTGGTGGTATGGGTTACCGCAAACGATCTTCGCTCAGTTTCAGCTTATGACAATGCAGATGTAAAATCATTCGGTGATCTTTCAAAAATTGAATTCAATGTCGACCTGCACAATAACTCATCAGCCAACCTTAACATAGATGCTTACAGCGCCAGCCTTACTGTAGCTGATAATGCAAAAGCAAGCCTGAGCGGTGCCGCCGATGAATATACTTTAAAATACAGCAACGCAGCCAACATTAATCAAAACGATTTTGTAACTGTAAATGCTTCAAAAACTTTAACAACAGTTGCAACAAAAGCCCCGGTTGTTGCAGGCTTAGATGACCTCGCAGATCTTTAGTTGATTAGTTAGTTTAAGTGTTATAAGTGGGCAGGCTGGCAACAGCCGCTCACTTTTTTTACGAAACCAACCACTCACTTAATCCAACTCAATCAACCTAATCAACCGATTATAACAAACAAATTCATAAATTTGATGTAACTTAAATTCCTAACTCATAGTCAAACAAAATAAAATCATGAAAAAGATACATTTAGCACTGGTAGTAATAGCAGGCATTACCTTAGCAGGGTTGTCGGCATGCAGGTTTAATTGCGTACATGGCTCGGGCCATATGGTATCCGAAGATCGTAAGGTAGGCAATTTTAGCAGCATCAGCGTATCGGGCAATTACAAAGTTATCTTAAAGCAGGATAGCTCGATGGCCATAAAAGTTACCGCCGATGACAACCTGTTGAAATATATTAAAACAGAAATTGAAGGGGACAGGCTGCGCATTTACAGCAAACGTAATTTATGTAATAACGGTCAACTCGTAATAAATGTAGGCGTAAAAAACCTTGATGAAGTAAAAGCATCAGGGGCTGTTGAAATTGAATCGGATGGCAAAGTAACAACCCAGGACCTGCATTTTAAACTATCAGGCGCCACAAAAGTTACTATGGACCTTAACGCCGGTAATGTAACAACCAACGGTAGCGGCGTGACCGAACTGAACTTAAAAGGCCAGGCAACATCGCATGATATTGACCTGAGCGGCGTTGGCCGTGTTTACGCTTTTGATTTTGTTGTAGGCAGCTGCCAGATCCAAACTTCGGGTGCAGGCCATTGCGAAGTAAATGTACTAAACTCGTTGACCGTGCATACCAGCGGTGCATCTGACGTAAAATACAAAGGGAACCCCTCAAGTGTTAATGCGGATAAATCAGGCGCTTCATCGGTTGAGAAGGTGAATTGAAATAAGTCCGAAAGTCGGAAAGTCCGGAAGAAGAAAGTTTTATAGAATTGATTGTTAAGAAAGCGCTTAAATCTGAGCGCTTTTTTGTTTAACCTACTCCGCCTTTGTTGGGTGTTATCACCAACAAACCGATATATTAGCTTTTAACTACTTCCCCATGCGATGGGACTTATTGGTGATAATACCAACAAGGGTAATCTTTTTACTTTCGGTCTTTCGGACTTTCCGACTTTCGGACTTTTTCCATACCTTTGCCCCTCCAAAATAATTAACGATGAATATTACCCAGGAAAAAATAGACAGCCTGAACGCTATTGTAAAAATAAATATCAATCCCGAAGATTACCAGCCGCGTGTTGATAAAGCTATAAAAGACCATGCTAAAAAAGCAAAGATACCTGGCTTCCGCCCGGGAATGGTGCCGGCATCACATATAAAAAGAATGTATGGTAAAAGCATTTTAGTTGATGAGATAAACAACATGCTTTCGGATACCCTGAATAAATACATTGAAACTGAGCAGTTGGAAGTTTTAGGGCAGCCACTTCCGCAGCTTGACGAGGACAAACAATACAACTGGGATTTTGCCGATAACTTTGAATTTAACTACGAAGTTGGCCTGGCACCTGATTTTAATATCGATTTTTCAGCAGCTGATAAATTAACACAATATGTAATCAAAGTTGATGAGGAAACTTTAGCATCGCGCATTAAAAATATCCGCAGAAGCTATGGCAAAATGACAAATCCTGACGTATCGGCAGATGATGATGTGCTTTACGGCGAATTAGTCCAGCTTTCGCCGGATGGTTCTGTTTTTGAGGATGGGATAAGCAATACAGCGTCTGTCCGTTTAGACCAGGTTAAGGATGAGGCCGTAAAAGCTTCACTTATCGGGTTAAAAAAAGGCGACGAAATTACGCTGAATATTCAGAAAGCATTTGATAACGATGCAGCTAAGGTTGCAGGTTTATTAAAGATAGATGAAGAGACAGCAGCAGATCTGAAATCCGACTTTCGTTTAACTGTGAAAAATGTTAATCGTTTGGACGAAAGCGATCTGAACCAGGAGTTCTTTGACAAATTATTTGGTGAAGGTACAGTGACTACCGAAGAGGAGTTCAGGGCAAAAATTACTGAAGAGCTTGAAGGTATGATGCAGCAGGACGCAGAGCGCAAATTGCAGGACGATATTTACAAATACAGCCTGGATAAAGTACAATTTGAGTTGCCTGATGAGTTTTTGAAACGCTGGTTAAAAGCTACCAACGAAAAACTGACTGCTGAAGAATTGGCCGGCGGCTATAACGATTTCGCTAAAAATCTTAAATGGACTTTGATAGAAAATAAGGTCATCAAAGAACAGAACATCGACATTCAGTATGATGAGGTTTTTGAATTAGCAAAAATACGTTTAGATCAGCAATTCAGGATGTATAGCCCAACACCGTTAAGCGATGAGCAATTGGGGCAATACACCGTTCAATATTTGCAGAATAAAGAAAACGCCAACAAAATATTCGAAGAGGTAAAAGCCTTCCGCGTATTTGATTATATAAAAAGCGTTGTTACTTTAGATAAGCAGGAAATTTTATATACAGATTTTCAGAAGCTGTAGTTAGAGGAGTCCGAAAGTCGGGAAGTCCGAAAGTCTGAAAGATGATTGGTTTTCCCGGCGCGGCGACTCTTGCATTTTTTCTCCTATCCTTGTCTCGTTAGTTTGGTTATAACAAGTTTCTGTTGTTACTTTCGGTCTTCCGGACTTTCGGTCTTTCAGACTTCCACCAATTAAATTTACTTAAAAAAAACTTTCTGATAACAAAAGTATTTAAGTAACAACTATATTTATCGCGGTTAAAATGCCGCATCTAACACAACAAAAAATCATGAGTAATATTGATAAAAACGAATTCAGAAAATATGCTGTTAAGCATCACCGCATCAACAGCATTTATGTAGATAAATTTATTGGCGGCGTTGAAAAAAGTATGCTTCCAACGGGAATGACTCCTTATATTATAGAGGAACGCCAACTAAACGTAGCGCAAATGGACGTGTTTTCGCGTTTAATGATGGACCGTATTATTTTCCTTGGCGATGCGATTTATGAAAATATTGCAAACATTATCCAAGCCCAATTGCTATTC
>JABDCF010000028.1 GCA_013288235.1 Bacteroidota bacterium
CGACATTCAATCAAAAGTTGTTTTTAATTCTCCCGGCAATACGCTTGTCTGCGCATCACCAGGGTCAGGTAAAACCCGGACCCTGGTAGCCAGGGCGCAGCATAAGTTGGAAACATTACCTCACCGAAAATCACTTGCTTTAATTACCTATACCAACGCCGGGGCTGATGAAATCGCGTCAAGGCTGGTTATTAATAATCATGCTGATTTATTTATCGGAACTATCCATCGCTTTTGTCTCGAATATATTTTACGTCCTTTCGGGTGGCTTTATAAGTGGGGGCAGCCACGGGTCGTCACTTACGATGAACTTTTAGAGTTTGTCGAATTGCATTCTGAATTGGAATTAGGAAATAGCGCGTTAGATGAATTAAATAAGATAAAAAAAGATATTAAGGGCAATCTGGACATTACCATTGAATGGGCGCACAATGTTACTTTAGAATATGTTGCCGAATTGTTTTATGATTTTTTAAAAGTAAAAAAGGCTATTGATTTTAACGAAATTCTGTATAGATCTTATAAGATAGTAACTGAAAACGGTTTTGTCGCATCATCCCTCGCCAGTAAGTTTTACGAAATATCAGTAGACGAATTTCAGGACACTAATCTATTTCAATACGAGATTTTAAGACATATAAATGCAAAAGGAATATGTACCTTTTTTATGGTCGGTGATGAAAAACAACGGATATACCGTTTTGCCGGGGCCATTGAAAACGCCTTTGAAGAAGCTAAAATAGATTTTTCCTGCAATATTGAGGTCCTTACTCATGTTTATCGCTCAACCACCAACATTATAAACGCTTATTGTGCATTATTTCCTGACCATCCAAAACTGATCAACGAATCTGTTTATAAAGACGCTGATTATAAAATTGTCATAAAACAAACACCGGTTCTTAGCTTGAAATCGACGTTGGAAAACTACCTTAATCAGCTTATTTCAAGGGATACCCCTTTATCAGAAATAGCTATCTTAACAACGAGGTGGACAGACGCCTTAGACGTAAGCCGGAATTTAAGAGACAAGTACCGGATTGTTGGAATGGGAGCGCTGCCACATAAAACATTTAATCATTCGACGTTTAGCTTATTGCGGAGCGTTGCCCGTTTTTTACACGCCACCACGATCAGAAATTTAAGGATTGTTCGAAGAAATATTGAGTTACACGGATTCGAAAACAACCTTTCCCTTACTGAAAAACAAATCAATCAGGCAGCAAATCTAATCATTACACAAATCGGAAATCTAAACAAGCAAACGACGCTCTTTGATGGCTTAATTGAATTGAAAAAAATATTTAGCTCCATTTTCGACTTTTCTCATTCTGCATTTGATGAAATGTTTAGCTTGATCAATGAAGAAGAAGGAAAGAAATGGACACTTGAAAAATATCTCGAAACACTATCGGGTGTTGACGGCATAATGGTAAATACTATTCACCAGGTTAAAGGTCTTGAATACGAGGTGGTAATATTAAATGAAATGAATCACGGACGCATTCCGTTTCAATTGTGGAACCGTGCAGAAAGAGCGTATGATCCGCTTACGATAGAAAATGAGTCTGATGGCAGAACATTATTTTACGTTGGGATCAGCAGGGCAAAAAAAGGGCTGATTGTCATTTATAGCAGAACCCCATCTATGTTTATTGATATAATAAAACCAGCTTAAATGAAGCAACCAACACTCTAATTTTACAGCTTCAATTTAAACCAAAACTCTTTATAAATGCTTTAAATTATGAATCCATTTTTTGATGTAAGTGACAAAACAGACCTTCCGGGAGATGCTTTAGCACTAAAAGACCTCGGTTCGCAGCAAGCATGGCTTACTGTAGGCCGCAGAAAAAGCGACTTTTGGGGTACGAGTGGTTACGACAGTAAAACAACGTATAGGGATACTACGGATGAAGACTACGACCAGCAATTTGTTCGCAAGCTTCAAAGATGGAAGCCTATCTACAATATCAGCCAAGTAATTGATCATCATTATAATTTCTACAAGGCTAATACCAAACATTCACAGAATGATTTTTTGAAGCACATGCGATACGTAATATTGCCTATTCTTAAAAAAAAGCAGAATTCCGAAGTTTGCACCCAGCTTTTTGAAGAGTGGCTAAATAATGAAGCAAAAAAACAATCCATCACGGACAGCCCCAATCCGGGAACTATAAATAAAACCGTACATCGTATCCACTTTGACGATCTCAGCTGGTCAGATTTTGAAAGGTTAATTTTTGCATTTGTAAAAAGGTTGCGAAGCTGGAAAACTATCGATTGGTTAGGTCAGTCGGGCCACGATGAGGGGCAGGATATTTGGGGCGAAAATCATGGGGAAACATACTGCTATTTATGTGCCAACTACCAGGCATTAACACTCAAAAAAGCCAAAGATGACGTTGATAAATTAGTTAAGGCCAACGCTATTCCAGATAACCTGGTCGTGGTTTGCGGGGGCAAGGTTGCGGCAGGCATAAATAAAAGTATCAAATCTTATGCCCAAGGTGTTGGCATTAACAATGTTGAGGTCTGGAGCGGCGCTGATATTGAAGAAAATATGAGACTTCAGGCGCCGGAATTGTTAAAGCGGTTTTTCGAGGGAAATAGTTTTCCGGAAAACAGCGCTGCAATGACCGATACTCAAATTATTAAAGAGTTAGTGGATTGTTTTGACCGCCCTGCTTTTAAAACGCTATTCTATAGGGAGGTGAATATCCCGGACTTTGGAAAAGCGATAACTGATACCATTGAAGTTTTGAATACAGGTGTCCACCGGTTGCGAGATGGCACCTTGATCAAACAGATCCCGTCAAGGCACCAACTCAAAGATGCTGGTTTGAAAGCCAAAATAGCGGATTTATATGAACTGGTCGTGAAGCTACGCGATACATTTGTTGATTTGAGCCGGAAAAAGGAAATCGAAAGCTGCGGCTGCGGTGATTCGGACTGTCCGGTTTATATGCTATCAGATAATGCCTGTAAAAAAATGGATCAAATCCGGCATGAAATTTTTGGTACTATACGAAACATAAAACCAGGATCACCCCTAAAACTTTCCCAATGAGAAGAACAGTACCTGAGTTAGAGCACCTGTTTGCAGGCGTCTGTCATGAGGCTTATCCTCATGAGTGGGATGAAAATCATATTTCGTTTCTGTTAATGCGTGAATTAAGGAGACTGTTTAGTAACAAAACCGTCCGCTTTACAAACTTTTCTAAGATCGTTGATTGGCATTCTTTTAAAAACAGGGGTAAACAAGAAACTAATTATGGGGATATTGCGCTCCTGGTCAATATCCAATTTACAACAGGCGAAACCTTAAAAGGTGTAGCTTGCCTCGAAGCAAAAAGGCAGTTTATATCAGGTTCATTTGAATCACTGGAACTGCCACAGGTTCAGCATATACACGACATGGTGCCCAATGCACATTTACTTTTATACCGATACAGGCACTTAGACTTGCCAGTGAAATTTCCAGATGACCGGGAGCACCGCAGTCATATTTGGTCATCGCCTTTAAATACTGTTCGTCAGCTTTTACCACAGGTAAGCCAAAGGGAAAATGATAAGTTGTTCCGCATTGCTTTCCCATTTGCTATGTTTTTGACAGCACGAATATTTTGGGGCCATGACCTGGATTATCGGACAGATGTTTACGATGATCTTGTTGCTGGGAATAATAAGTTGTTTGATCCTGCTTATTTAGGCGTTGTAAATATTTATTATGAGCACCAGCGGCCGGTTGAGGTAGCACTGGGAGACAGCTGGGAAGAAATATAAAATAATTGTGAAGGTTTGCCGGGTTTTTGGGTTCTGCTAACGACAACCCCATTTTACTCACTAAATATACCTACACTTAGCCGTAGTTGTTATTTTACCTGAAGATATTTTTCCTGGAGTTTTTTGAAACGTGCTGTTGAATACCTTGGCTCATTATTAAATTCATCGCTGTTAATGATCGCATCAATAAATGTTCTAACCAGACCGGGAGCGGGTGGACGGTGATGCTGCTTTATGTAACTGACTGCAAAAGTGCGCCTGTAAAAATTGACTTGTTTGTTGGCCCGTTCCTTATGATAGTTATCCCAAGCCTGCAATCGCTGCTTATTATCAAGGATTTTTACCCTGAACCTTTCTTCACAGTAATTGGTAAAGTACTTAAAATCCCTTCTATCGTTTATACCCCAGAGGTCTACGAAAGAGGCGTTTTTAATGTCATCGAACACTTGAATAACGAAGTCATTGAATAATATCAGCTTATTGTTTTCTATTACGGCTACGCCTACGGTGTTCTTAGTATATTCATAATCTGCACCAACTGTGTTGAGGTAAGTTATGTTTAGCGGTATAGATTTGAGTGTTTCTATATCATTGTTTATCCCTAAAATGATCTCGCGTAACTTTTCTACGAGGGCATTATCAATCTGGTAATCAGGATCACATATAGCAGTCCTGTAAACCTGAAGTAAAAAGAACTTTCGCACTGTAAACGTATCATCCAAAGTGATTTCTGGCCGTCCTGTAAAGTCTTTACCGCGCAATTGTGGCAGGATATCCTTGATAAACTTGTTTTCAATTTCAGTAAAAATGTCTTCGCATTCCGAACAAAAAACATAGTCGACTGAAAAAGGAACATTTTTGGCTTCATCTATTTCTTCCTCTTTTGCCTCCCGGCCATAGGTCCGTGCAATGGCATCTGTTGAAGTGCTACGCTGGAATTTTGCTTCAATAGAATCTTCATTCCAGGAGATGTTAAACATCATCGCTTTTTCCCTTGCATTGGAGCCGTCTTCATTTAAACAACTTCTAATGATACCGTCTGTCAGGTAATGCGTATTTTTCTTATTTGCCGGTCGTTCGCGGCATAGCTCACAGGTACCCATTAAGTTGCTAATGTTATTATTTTGGCGTTTAATTCCGATATAAATTTACGATATTTTATTTGTAGCTTTTTGTTTAAACCATTTGGCCGTTTCCCGCTACCACAGGGACCAGGCTATCCGCTGTATTCGCTTCGTGTGTAAGGGACCCGGTTGCGCCAAATGCTGATTGGCATTATGAAGGCCCCATTGCAAAACCAAAACAGTACGGCCCGGCGAGATATGATCCCGTTCTTCCAGGTATGAGAGTTCTTCTTACCTCTATACCGATTAATTATAATTCAACCGAAGCTGGTAATCATATAACATGGACAAGTTATGCAGATAACGCCGAACCCAACATCGGTAAAATGGAAGTCTGCCATATAAAGCCGCTTTGATTTATATGATTAATGGGTATCATCTTCAGGCCTTCAACCTGCAACCAGCAAGGCATACCTATCGGTACACCTTGCTGCCCTTCGGGTGCCCGTTCCGAACTAATTCGGAAAGGCAGTTGCCGGTTTCAGGCCTGCGAATGGTTCGGAACAGTTGATCTTTGCTTCGCTGCAGACCAACTATTCCTAAAGGATGCTCGATTTAATCGGTGTTGAAACGCAGCGCCTGGTTAACATGGGATGGGAAAGCATTTACAACAGACCATATAACAGCTATCGCATTATTTTGCGATGATGTAACCTAAAAAAGAATAAATTTTTTTTTAGGTTACAATGTATTATATTTGTTGTATGGAAAATTTATTAGGATTAAAGCTCAAAGATTTAAGGGAAGGCAAATCGCTTTCCTTTCAGCAGTTAGCTGATCAAGTCGGGATAGCCAGGCAATCCATATTTAAATTTGAAAATGGATTGTCGAAGCCGGGGGCTGAAACATTGCTAAAGCTGTCGGATTTATTCGCCGTTCCCTTTACTTATTTTTATGAGAATGCTGATGGTAGTCCATTAGATTTTGATAATATCAGATTCAGGGATGCGCCCAGGATTTTTGACATTGGCACTCATTTAAAAGAGGTTAAAAAGTTAGTGGTCGATTATGTTTCAAAATTTTTGGAGGTGGAGTTAATACTGGGCTATAACCGCCAGTTTGACAATCCGCTGGAAGGGGTAAAAATCGCTAACGAGAAGGATATTGAGAAAGCGGCTAAAACACTAAGGAAAAAATGGAAGATCGGCAATTCACCTATCGACGACGTAGTAGAAACTTTGGAATCAAAAGGGATATTGGTTGTCGAGGTTAACCGGTCAGAAGATTTTCTTGGGCTTAGCGGGGATATAAATAAAGACATACCGATAATCGTCCTGAACCGCATACCGAACCTGGAACGGAAGCGGCTAACTGCCTTGCATGAATTAGGGCATATCGTGCTGGAATTTGTGGAGGGATTTTCCGATAAGAAGGTTGAATATTACTGCGATTTTTTTGCCGGTGCTGTGTTGATTGTTGATGAAGCGGTGTATATGGAATTTGGTAAGAACAGGACGACAATCTCGCTTGCTGAACTTAAAAGAATTAAAGAGCGGTATGGTATATCTATACAAGCCCTTATTGTAAGAGCTAAACAGACTGATTATATCGATCAGAAAACAAGCGAAGAATGGTGGCAAGCATATGATGAATGGTACAAGGGCGGGAACAATCAAAACAACTTCGGCAAGTTTGAATGTCGGGAACAAGCCACTCGTTTCAAAAACATGATCATAAAGGGGATAAATGAGAAAAAATTATCATGGTCAAAGGCGGCAGAATTATGTGCGATGAAAATTGATCATTTAAAACAGGAGTTTAACGGTTTAACTTTTAATGTAAGGAGCTAATGTTTATAATCAACGATATGGAATTACTGGCGCGGCTGGGAAAACATAATATATTAAGCGGAATACTGGCTCGCCATAGTATTTTCATATCGAGCATTAAACTCAACGAATATGGTTTGATGTTGAAGAAGCAGATACAGGTACATACTGATCTTAGCGTTGGGCATACAGATGATGGATTTGATAATTGGATTATTGGCAAAAGAACGGTAGCATCGTTAGGCGACCTTAGCTCTTTGTTCCTGGCGAAAACACAAGATATGGCTATAGTTTTTTCAGGTGAGGATATGCATTTGGAAGCTATCGCAAAAGCGGGGAAGGTAGTGAGTCTGAACTTTGACGAGTTCATCAGGCGCACCGTTAACGATCAGCGAATGGTACAGATATATCACCTAATAAAAGCTGCTTAACAGTAATGTAGAAACAAGGAAATGGAGAAATTATATACATAAAAAAACCAGGAGGAAAAAATCGCCCTGGCTGTAAATGCAAAAAAGAGCAAAGCCTTAAAAGCTCCTGCCTTTTAAGTAAGTACGATGTGGAAATCAAACTTACTTCCTTTTTTGCAATTCTGCAAGCTATCGACGAATTTTCACCTAAAAAGAGCTGATTTAGCCCGTTTAGTTCCTGAATGGTCGGATTTAAACTTATATAAATTAAAAAAACAAGCTAACTGCTGGATATGATTCAGCCTGCTGCCGAAACGATAGGCAGCACTTTAACCCGATTTTATAACAAGTTTAAATTTTGATTTCGCCATGAAACAAGATAATAAAGAAGCCTTGCTGTTTTTTATTGACGGTAAGCAGTTTGAAACAATTGAACAATATCTTACAGGCGCCGCTTTAAAAAAGCTTGCCGGTATCCCTGAAGATATAAAATTGTACCTGGCGGTACAGGAAGGCTACGAGCCTGAATTAATTGAAAACGATAAAGAAGTAGACCTTGCCCGTAAGGATGTGGAACATTTTTTTGTGGAGGATAAATTGAAGTTTACCATCAACGGTGAACCGTTTATCTCGTATGTGCAATATATTAAAGGCAGCCACATCAGGAAGCTTGGAAATATCCCTGCTGATGATGATATCTTCCTTACCAATGTGCCTCCTTATAAAGACGACCTTATCAAAGATGATGAGGAAGTGGATTTGGCGCGTCCCGGCAGGGAGCACTTTATTTCGAAGGAAAAACCTTTTGAAGTAACTATCAGCGTAAATGGCCGGGATAAGCAATGGAAGGAAAAAACCATTTCTTATGAACAGGTTGTGGCCATCGCCCGCGAGGGCAAACCGGTACAAGGCCCGGTTAAGTATTATCTGGTAACTTATTTTGACGGGCCGCCGCAAAATCCAAAGGGCGAATTAGCTAAAGGCACAAGTGTTTTTGTAACCAATCATATGATGTTCAATGCAGCACCAAGTGATAAATCTTAGCCCTGATCTGAAGCAGATCAGGGACGAGGGGTATGAAATTGAAATAAAAGGTGGGTACGTATGTATCCACCACATACCTTACGTTACCAAGGAGAAAGAAATAAAGTACGGAGTCCTGGTTGATGCGCTAAACCTGGATAGCGCCAATGTTGCTGGCCAACCGCATAATCATACGATGTACTTTTCAGGTGAGATGCCCTGCCATGCAACTGGCGAGGCGATGTTGGAAATTGTTAACTCCAGTCCGAATAAGCCACTGCTGGAGGGCATAGCAGGCAACCATTATCTTTCCAGCAAGCTGGAAGGACGCCTTAATTACGATAATTATTACGAAAAGATTATTCGTTATGTCAATATGATCAGTGTCGCCGCAAGGGCAATAAATCCTGTTGAAACAGCCAGAACATATAAACCGCTGGCTGATGAAGAAGAAAGCGGTGTGTTTAATTACTACGATACGAACTCCAGCCGGGCGAATATCCTGGAGCTGAGCCAGAAATTTAAGGGCCTGAAAGTCGGTATCATCGGCTTGGGCGGCACGGGTTCCTATGTCCTGGACTTTGTTGCTAAAACACCAGTATCGGAAATACACCTTTTTGACGATGATGAATTCAACGTACACAATGCATTCAGGGCACCGGGTGCAGCTTCAATTGCTGACTTAGAAGGCCGGTTTGCAAAAGTGGACTATTTCTCCGGCATTTATTCTAAAATGCACAGGGGTATAAAGCCGCAAAAGGCGTACATCAATTCAAACACTTCTGATTTGCTGATTGGGCTGGATCATGTATTTATTTGCGTTGACAAGAACTCGGTCCGGTATGGCATTATTCAATTATTGTTACAAATGAACATCCCTTTTATTGATACGGGAATGGGTGTAACTTTAGTAGACGGACAACTCACCGCGCTGCTTCGTACCACGACCGGCACCCCGGAAAAGAATGACCACCTGGATACCCGTGTCACCTCTGAAGATGGCGATGATAACGAATACGATGAGAATATCCAGATAGCCGAACTCAATGCGCAGAACGCCATTTTTGCGGTCATCAAATGGAAAAAATTGTTGGGTTTCTATCAAGACCGCCGGCGCGAATATCACTCATCATATACTTTAAATGTAGGAGAAATATTAAATGGAGACATTAAGGCATAAGTTTGTTGACGCTATTCCGGAAAAATTAGAGGCGGGAACGCTTTATATTTCCATGCAACGCCGTACGGCGTTGCATCTTTGTATTTGTGGCTGTGGTAATGAAGTGCCTACACCATTTTCCCCCACAGACTGGCAACTAAGCTTTGATGGCGAAAATATATCACTGACGCCGTCTATTGGTAATTGGGAGTTCCCATGCAGGTCGCATTATTGGATCACCAATAGCTGTGTTGAAAAAGCGGGGAATTGGGACGATGAGCAAGTGCAAAGAGGTAGGGATAGAGATAAAAAGCGTAAAGGTAATTATTACGCGAAGTCAACTGATTTTCAGGAATTGAAACAAGAAGCGCCATTAAAAGAAAAATCAAAGGCTTTGAAAAGGAAGTCACGGTTCGATAAACTGAAATTGTTTTTTGCTTCTTTTTTTAATTAAAAACAACTACCGAAAGGAGGTATTTAAATTGAGTAAAATAACTGTCAAAGTAAATAAAAGCGCCGTTACCGGAAGGTCTGTTTCCAACCAGCAGGTTAAAAACAATCCGAAAACTACTTACGTTCAAACCGTAAAAAAATCCAGGTAACCGATATCGCAATCTAAAATAGTCATAGTTTCATGCTATGGCTATTTTTATATATTGTAAAACAAGTGGTGTACTTCAACCAGCTTAAATTCATCTGATGGCAAAACGTGGTTCGAAATCATATGCGTAGCCGCTATTTTTTTAAAATTACTGCGATAGGATGTATGTGCTCTAATAGCAGCTTCGGCTTCAGTTAGCACATTGGTCAGGCTTTTGTTTTTTACAAATGTAATCATGATACCGTAGTTTTGCCGCCAGGTCAGGTAGCCCAATAGTTGATCAATCGTATCGCCATATAGCTTTTGCCCGCCCCATATTTTACATTCACAAACAAGGATACTTCCCTTATCGATATTTAAGTAAATATCAGATTTGCCTTTTGCATTAAAAGTTTCACCAGTCGCCTTGCCTTGAAATACCGTATTGAGGCCAACCAGCAGTATATTCCTGAAGTCATTCTCGCCGCTGTTTTCAAAAGTGGCTGGCGTCTTTTCAAATTGGATGCCTGAGTTATCCAGGATATGTATAACATCTAAAACCTTGTCGCGGTCGATCACATAATTCTCCGGCTGTGACGGGTTAGGTTTTACCCGTTGGACAAGTGGCTTGGTGTCCAATTGAATACGCTTAACCACTTCATCTTCCTTCTTTTTTAAGGGGATACCTATCTGCTTAAATAATGCGTTATACTTTTCTTTGTCCTCTGTTAGCTTTGCTTTCCGGGCTTCTATGGCTGCTTTGATCTTGGGCAACAACTTGGCGTTCTCAGCTTCGATCTCTGTTTTAACGATATGGATGTGATTATAAACATATTGTTTGAGGTTGGTCACTTCGTTGACGATCCATTTTTCGTCATGAGTAAAGCCGTAACCTTTTATATCAATAGTGAATTCGGCAGTATTTTTTTTCCAGTTTACCTTATTTGTACTACCGCTTAACGAAAATGTAGACGGCCGCATTTTCAACAGTTCGTCGAGATTGGGGTGCGGCATAATGGGTATAGTTACATGGATGGATTCATATTCAAATTTCAAGTCCCCCTCATTGCGGTACATCGGGTCGCGTTGCTCTGCGCGGACAGTTCTCACTTCATTTTTTTGTTCGATCGTTTCTTGTCTTTCCGGGTCGATTGCGATAGGCGTGTAATGTCTTTTTTCAAAATAATAGTCCGCCAGTTCATCAGCACTGGTGCCTATAATCGTAGCTGGTGTGTCTTTTAAAATCTGTAGCTTGATATCTTCCATGATTTTGTCATATACGCTGGAAAATGACGGGTTAGTATAATACATGGATTGCTTATTTGGCTCGAATTTAAATGGATATCGGACGCTTTTTTTCAATTAAAGATACGATTATTAAGAATACGTTGGGCGTTACCCGGCTCCCGCCGGGTCCGGCTATCCGCAGTATCCGCTATGCGGGATACTTGCTCCTATCCGTAACGCTTTGAAGACGCTGTAAGGTTAGTCCCGTGCGTTATGCCGGTTCACTCATTCATGCGGCTAAAGCCTGCATTCATTCGCTCACCCGCCTGTCACACCGCGCAGCAAGCGCATGGCAGGCGGATACCCCTCGCACGTCCCGAAATGCCACAGCACGCGTTGCGTGACCTGGGCATTTCCGCGCTTACCGCCAGCCATACCCTTGCTCTTTTCTCTAAGGAAGCTGTTTATCAGGCTGCTAACAGATGAATCTTACTATTTCATTTCAGCAATTCTAATTGCGCTTTACTATCGGCAAAAAGGTAGAAGTCAGCATTTTCAATAACCTTTTTATTTAAATAGGCTATCAACGCCGTATCTGCATCATTACTTACGTATTTTTCCTGCTGGTCATTCCGAAAATGTAGGGCCAAGGCATGCTTTGATGAGATCGGATAATATAATTCCAGCTCAGTTACTTCACCGTTTTCATCAACCTGGTCATTGAGGATGTTAAATACGGGTTGGTCTGAAGTAATAAAATGTTCGGTAGTTTTATTTTCGTGGAAAATAAACTTAAGCCTGGGGTCGAGGGAAATGCTTCGCGCCAGGGTGGTCGCCATTACATAGCTCAATATGTTCCATGATTTTTTTGCTAATTCTTCATAAGGGGTGCCTATGAAAGTTCGTAAAGCAGCATTTCGCATACACCTTGTTCTAAAATATTGAAAACACAAAAACATGATTGCCTCGAATATGTAATCGTTTTCTTCGATGGTTTTCAGGTCTTCCAGGCTTCTGTAAGTGATCAATTTTTGCCCCAAATTCTCCATTTTTCCGTGGGCGATCTCCATCAGGTTGATTTCTAACTTCCTGATTTCTTCCGCATATTTTTCTTTATCTATTGCCGGGTTTAGGGCCTGTTCTAATTGTTGTTTTAATTTACCCGTGCTGGTGAACAGGGTCAAAAAGTCAAAATTGAGCGGTTTCAGAACAGCTGGACTGCACTGGTCAATGTATTTTTTTAAAAACGCTTCTTCGGCATCCGTAAAATCAACAAGTTTATAAAAATATTTTTCCTGGGCGACCCCCATCAGGCTGGTCCGCTCAATTTTATTTAACTGTATAAAGTTGGTCCATATACTTTCATTTTCAGCCCAGGGCCTTAGATAGGCCCTCCATACATAATGCTGCCTTTTTACTACGCTCATTTCGTCGTTTTTTACTACGCTGTAAAAATAGTGATTCACATTTTGCTACGCGACGTTTGCCGGGCTGTTTTTAGATGCTATTTTTACAGGAACAAGAACATACACCTTCGCTATGCTTTTACAATACGCTTCGGACTTGCATCTGGAGTTCCCGGAGAATAAAGCCTTTATAAAGAACAACCCGATTATACCGGCGGCTGAAATATTGGTGCTCGCGGGTGATGTGCTGCCTTTTATATTAATAGACAAGCACCGGGATTTTTTTGATTATCTCTCGGATAATTTTCAGCACACTTACTGGGTGCCGGGCAATCATGAGTATTATCATTTCGATGCGGCCAAAAAACAGGACGCTTTTTGTGAAAGTATCCGTAGTAATGTGAGCCTGGTCAATAACTGGTCGGTGAAGACTGGTGACGTGCAGTTGATCTTTTCAACCTTATGGTCAAAATTGAGTGCCGGGAACTGGTGGGATATCCAGCGAAATATGAATGATTTCCGTATCATAAAATATGATGGTTATCCCTTTTCATTTGACCATTATAACCGGCTTCATGCCGAAGGGCTGGCTTTTATCGAAGCGGAGTTAAGCGACAAGGGAACAACTATGAAAAAAGTGGTGGTTAGCCACCATGTCCCTACTTATTTCAATTACCCCGAACAATATAAAGGCAATATCCTCAGCGAGGCTTTTACCGTTGAGTTATTCGAACTGGTCGAAACGGCACAGCCTGCATGCTGGATATACGGGCATCATCATGTGAATACGCCGGAGTTCAGGATTGGCGATACCCGGCTGTTAACGAACCAACTGGGTTATGTGCGTTACCAGGAGCATTCGTCCTATCGTGCTGATCAAACAATTTTATTATAAAATTATATATAATAAACCTATATTTGCATAATAAACGTATTAAGTTTATTATATATAATTTAGTTTATTACGGCCATGATCGATATAGCGCCTTATATAAAAGACGTGCTTGGACAAGCTATTCAGCTGGAAGTCCTGCCAAAAAGCAGGTTAGCGGGCTTGCCTTTGTATATCCGGGAAACCTATGAGCTATTGCAGGGGGAACTATACCAGCGGGAGCTGGTATTTGCTTGTCCCAAAGATGTAACGCATATCAGCATTTTACAAACAGAAAAGCAATTTGACTTGCTTAAAAAGACTTTTCCAACAGTTGTGCTGCTGATGCCGCAAATTACCGCTTATAACCGGCAGCGGCTGATCGAAAAGGGCATTAATTTTATTGTGCCGGGCAAGCAATTGTTTTTACCCGGTCTGTTAATGGACCTGCGGGAAAATGACCTCGCTGACCATGTTAAACGAAAAAGTAAAACATTGCTGCCGTCTGCGCAGTTCCTGGTCATTTATCATTTGATCCACCGGTATGAAAAATGGCAGATGGAGGATCATCCTTTTAAAGCCATCGCAGAAAAAACAGGTTATAGCCCTATGGCGATAACCAAAGCGGTCGATAACCTGAACGAAGAAGAAATTGTTGAAGTAACCGGTGACAAAGAAAAATTTATCCGTTTTCGTTTAGACCGGGGAGAATTATGGAATGATTTACTTCACCGGAAATTACTGATTAACCCGGTATTGAAAAAAGTATATGCCGATGATAAGCCGGTAAAACCATTTATGCTTTTGGCGGGGGTTTCTGCTTTGCCGGAATACAGCGATATGAATCCCAGCAGGCAACCAAACTACGCAGTTGACCGGAATACTTTTTACGAGTTACAGGAACAAGGAAGCCTCCTTAACCTGAATGAGCAGGAAGGCAAGATCGGGCTCGAAGTCTGGAAATACCATCCGGGGAAATTAGCCGGAGAGTTACAGACAGATTTGCCTGTCGTCGATCCGCTGTCTTTATATTTAAGCTTGCGCGATCATACGGATGAACGGGTTGAAATGGCATTAGATCAAATTATAGAGAAACAGATATGGTAAGAGGATTAGACGTTTTTAAAAAATATTTCGCGGCGTTCCCTGATAATTATGTCGTGATCGGCGGTACCGCCTGCGATGTGATTATCGAAGGTGCCGACCTTATCCCGAGGGCGACAAAGGATATTGATATTATTTTAGTGGTAGAGGCCCTGACCGCAACATTTGTCACCCAGTTTTGGCAATTCATACAGGATGGCAAATATGAACGACAGGAGAAAAGCGAAGACGGCAGGCAATACTATCGTTTTATGAAACCGGAAGATACTTCGTTCCCGTTCCAGGTAGAGCTATTTTCCAGGACGCCCGATACTATCGATTTAAAGGAAGGGGCGCATTTAACGCCCATCCCTGTAGATGATGATTTGTCCAGCCTGTCCGCCATATTAATGGATGACAACTATTATAATTTTATGATCGAACACAGCATCGATGAAGACGGTTTGCATCGCGCCAACACCGAAGCGTTGATCTGCCTGAAGGCCAAAGCCTATTTAGAAATAGCGGACCGTATTGCCAAAGGCGGTACGGAAGATAAAAAACACCTGAAAAAACACAAGGCTGATGTTTTTCGCATGGCGGTTATGATGAATGAAGGAGAAGTGTATGAACTGCCCGACCCCATTAAAGAACAGCTGCGAACCTTTATGAAAATAGCCGCAGAGGACTTGCCGGACAAAGCGATCTTTAAGGAAATGGGATTGGGCAATGTAAACGTCAAAAATGTATATGACCAACTCATGGTTACGTTCCAGTTGGAAGCCTAATCAGAAGCCTGCCCTCAAAATACAAGGTATCGCGTCAGGCTTTCAACCGCAAACCAGCAAGGCCTACCTACCGGTACACCTTGCTGCCCTCTGGGTGCCCGTTCCGAATTACTTCGGAAAGGCAGTTGGCTGTTTCAAGCCTGCGATTGGTCGGTGCGGCGGAACCATCGCTGCGCTCCGGCACCGCCGCACCTTAACTTGACCGGCTCAACATCGTATCACTTCCGAGCGCCCGGCCAATGGCTATCGGCCAACTTATTTTAAAAGACGGGGTACGGCTAAAAAGCTTTCTTACCCCGTATCCATGCTGACTTTGCAACCTGCCAAGCCAAATTTTTTTCGGTTGTTTACGGTGTGATGGTTATAGCAGACCAGTACAAGCGGCCCTTGAGCCAATTTGTCGGGGAATTTCGTAGTTTAAAGTTATTCTTTAATATCCGGCCAATAGATCAAACTTCCCTTTTTGGGATGGTAAGACGGCAGGTATTTAATATAGCCTAAACTATCGAGTTCCTTGATGCATTTGTGATAAGTGGCAATAGAAGCAATTTTGGCGAAGGTCATTAGCTGCCGCCGGTTGACATTGAACGGGCAGGTATACCCGCAATCCTGCCAGCTGGCGAACAGGGCGGCGTAAAGGCTTACATGAGTAGCCAATAGTGTGGTATTCTTTGCTATACTGCTCAAAGCTGACTGGTAGGCTACCAGTGCCGTTGGCGGCGCGGCGGCGGCGGTATCGGTCATTGGTGGGTAGCTCATTGCTCAAATCCTTTCTCCAATAGCGTATTGATGTCTTCGAGCTTGTAATAAAGCATCGAGCCGATCTTGGTATAGCGCAATGTTCCGTTGATGCGCAGGTTCTGCAAGGTACCAGGCGAAATATTCAGCATCTTTCGCACCTCCTGACTTTTTAGCCACTTCTTGTTTTGACCTTGCTCTTGTGGCTGCAATAAAGCCCTTATTTCTTGTATTAATTCGCTTTTAAAATTTCGCAGGTCTTCTTTGGTTAAGATTTCTATAACTGCCATATGTTTATTAGTTATCGTTAATGCTGCAAGATGCCAGCAATAACCGGGGCGCTTTCCCATGGATGGGATGAGCGGGGGTATTAACGATAACCTTTAATTTGCTAATCGTGAACGCAGAAAAGAAAAAATAGGCCATCAATTTCTTGGAAAAATCAACGTTTTTTTGTAATTTTAAGTTAAGTCAAACGCAGTCAATTGGTTGTGAAAAATTGGTGAGCATCCGGTGAGCACCAAGGCAAAAACACTGTTTATAGCGCGGAAACGTCGATTTTCATGTCCCGTCCATTCCGCCAAAAATCGCAAAAAACCTGTAAGTCATTGATTTACAGGTTTTTTATTTGAGCTGGATGGGACTCGAACCTAATCAAGAAAAGCATTACAAATTCCCTCAAAATGAATCATTTACCTTGCTTGTTAAAAATTTCTTAGAGCTAAGCGAATATTAAAAAGGGTACTAATTCGGGTACTTCTTTGGCATATATATTCAGTGTAGCCGAGTTTGTCGAACGTTAAAAGTTTTGACTGGGCAAATACCCAGTAGCACATCCATGAAAAGCTGATCGAATAAGCCAAGGAGCTGTAGTCCTTTTGCAAACTGTTCTAAAGTAAAACCAAATTGTCTCTAATGGAATTCAGGGCGAACTTTAACTGACAGAACCTTTACGCTTTTAATTGTTATTCAAGCCGCCTAATCGCCGGGATTTCCCATATGCTATCTAAATACGATTCCTTGGGCCAGTAAATACGCATTGTCAGGCTGAATTCGCCGTTAGGCGATGGCAGCCAGTTAGCTTGCCTGGCGTCTTCCGGCCGCAAATGTTGAATGTAAATATTCAGCGATCCATCTGCGTTATATTGTAGTTCGCTACGGTCACCGACACTGTAACGGTCAATGGGATTGTCCACCAGGAAATCATCCGGGCCATAGATCGTTAGCGACCAGAACGCATTGGCTGGTGGCGTCTGTCCTTTTTTAAAATGCAGCACGTAATTCTTACCCCCGTCAAGCCGTTCGCCGTTGCTATCCAGTTGGCAATTCGGGTAAGAAGCATCGGCATTCAGGTTAGCGCCGAGGCCTACCAGCGCGAAAATAGCCCTCACCAGATAATCAGTGCCGTAATTTCCGACACCGCTCCGGTTGATTCCCCAGTTGTTTTCATGTTTACCACCCTTGGTTACGATACCTCTCAATTGCGCTAACACGGCCGCAGGTAAAGCTTTCAATGCGACTTGTGTATCATTGTCAAAAGCCGAAAGATTAAATTTCTTTCCTGGCCCGATACCGATGGCTGCCAGCTTTGCCAGCACTGGCGCATCTGCTTCCGGCGGCGAATTTTTAGCCAATTGCTCATTCAATACCGCAAAGAAGGTGCTGATATCCATATTTTCTACAAACTCCGGCGCATTAAGCGCGATACCATTATCTACCGAATGTGGCTCCGGCTGATAGCTGTTTCCCCATCGGCTCAATGGTGTTAAATGATAGCCGTCCTGAATGGCATAAACAACATCTTTGCCATCCTCCGGGCTGTTGACCTGCGTACGGCCCAAGATCCAAGCCATATTGGTAGGCGCTTTGATCTGCTGCATTCCGGGTGGAATAGTGTCGTCGTTAAAAGATGGTCCGGTAATTAAAAAAGTTTGCGCCGCGGTTCCAGTTGTCCGTTTGCCCGGCGAGGCAAATACATTGGTATAGGCATCGAACATCGGCAGCAGGTAATACCTGCTATTGGTGTTCGGCACGCTTAATACAATGGGTTCTTCGGACAGGTCAAGCCAGGCGTTGGAGTAATAGGTGTCGTTATTGGGTTTAACCATGCTTCTGAATTTTGCATCCGGAAAGGTGCGGAAATGCGCGAACTGGTTAACGGGCGCGAAAAAGCTGTTCTCGACTGGCCTTTCATAATTAGTGGTCGAGCGCATGCTTTCATACATCATCACCAGCGGGAAACCGTAGATATAGGCTTGCTGTGCAAGAGTAATTATTGAATCACGTTGATTTTCCATTATTTCAAAGATTTGGTAGCAGATAATATAAGAGCAGCAGGCTGGAGGCGATCACCCCGACTGTAAAAGCGAAGAGCCAGCCGGAGCGTTGAACAAAGGCCTGGTTTAACAACTGTTTTTCGGTTCGCTTATAACGAAGATAACCCACAAGGGCAGCACCGGCACCGACCCCAACCAAACAGATACCCACAACACCGGAGAAACCGGTGGAAGCGATAACCTGGTGCCCGGCCATCGCCATTGAAAACTGTTTAACGAACAAAGAAAACTTCACCACGACGAAGCCGAAACCCATCAGGGCAATGCTGGTCCTGATCCAGGCTAAAAAGGTACGTTCATTGGCCAGGTGGTCGCTGGCGCTGCCGTAAGGTTTGTTTGCTGTTTCCATGTTTATTTAGTTCATTTTATAACAGCCGGCGGTGTCCATTCATCATTTAACACCCCCTCTTCGGGCCAGTAGCAGCGCAGGTAAAGCGAAAACGGCGCGGCCGGAACGGGGAGCCAGTTACTTTGCTGATCTTCAGCTATTGCGGTGTGTTGAACGTAAATAGTCAGCGAGCCGTCTGCTGCGGTTGTCAGATTCTTGTTTTTAGTGCCGACAGAATAGCGATTGATCGCATTGGGCGAGAAAAAATGTTCTTCGTTATACGCCGTCAATGACCAGAATCCCTTAACAGGCGGAAGCGTCCCTTTTGCAAAAGTGATCGTGTAGCTATTACTTCCTTCAAGGCGCTCACCATCTGCGTCCAGGTCCAGGTAAAAATACCGGGTTTCCCGCGGCTGGTTTACAAAGATGTTTGACTTGGCGCAGGCCGCCCGTGTCAGGTAATCCGTACCAAAGGTGGCACCATTACGCTGCGTGGTCCAGTTATACTTAACAGGGTAACCGACATTGACAAAATCAAAAAGCGGAGCGATCAGTTCGCTTTCTGCTTTTAGAGCACACTGTATCGCCAGTGCTTTTAAATCGGGCACTGCCTGTAAGGTTTCCAGCAGCGCATTGATCTGCGCATAAATAACTTCTTCGCCGGGCAGCGGCGGCACTTCCTTTAATATACCCGGGAGCTGATCAAAAAAAGCCTCCGGTTTTACCCAGGCCATTTCATGCTCCTGGCCGGAATGGCCAGTTGTTATGCTCGGCGTCTTTGACCAGTCGGTTATTTGGGGCTGACCGGTAAACTCACTAAGCGGGTAAAGCATGATGCCGTTTAGTATCGGCTGAATCGCCAGGCGGTCTGCCGCGTCGTCCAACTGAAATATTCTTGGCATCACCACACTCAGATCAGTAGGGCAAATAAAAATATCGCTGATACCTTCGGGCCATTCTCCGCTCCAGTCACGATGCGCCAGCAGGTAGCACCCGGGTTTTGTATCGTAAAGTTTTCCAAGGGAGGCGAAGCTGTCGGTACGCTCATCACAGATTTGATAAACCCAGAAACGCTCACCGAAATCGGGCACCTGCACGACTACCGGTTCCTTACGCAGGTCAAGACCAGCGATACCATAAACCACATCTTGGTTAGGGCAGGCTACCGCGCGTTGCTCGGGTTTGATATAATCGGTCAGCATACACAAGTGGTTGATCGGCGCAACGGGTGCGATCCCATTAAGGTAGCACGGCGCAGGTATATCCCTGAACTGTGCTACGCGATTATGCACGTTAACCATGGGCCAGCCCCACAAATAGACCATAGAGCCCAGGTGCTTAGTATATTCTTCGGTCATCCGTGTACCCCGCACCGGGCCGCCCGGTATTAATGTCGTATCCATCTTTTGTTAGTTGTTTTCTAATGTGGTTTTCAGGTTGGCCAGGCTGGCTTCCATATATTTTCGCACCTTTTTTTTAAGCTGAAATAGTAAGTGTGTGACACGCAGGATGTAATATGGCGCGGTATTACCTTCATAGCGCCAGGTTACCCTTGTAGTGCTTTCATTCAATGCGGTTAACAAAAACCAATAGCGCGCCTTGCTCGGCACCGGCTGTTCGAATATCAGGTCGACTTCGATTTGTTCTGGTGGGGTCAGCGAAATCAGCTGCTGGTGGGCTTTGCCATCTTTCCGGTAACTGCTTTCCCAGCTCATTGCCGAATCAGCCTGACCGTCGGTACCGGTATAAGTTATTTTGATTTTGGGGTCGATCTTCAACCAGGCATTGTACTGTTCCTGGTTCTTTAAAACGGATAGGTAATCGAATACCTGCTGGTGCGGCCGGTTAATGTCAATTGCAGATTCTGTCGTGATGCCTTTGCGGGTAAACAGCGCAAGGATCAGGATGATGGGAACCGCGATAAGGATAATCGTTAATGTGATCATGATCGTTGATTTGGTCTACTAATTTAAATGTTTTTAAGCGGTGATCTTTTGTTGAAGCAAAATTACCGGTTACGAAACATGTCTGACGATAACAATTGTTAATTAATCACTTACGGTTGCGGATGCGGCTCAGCGAAACAGAAGTGATCCCCAGGAAAGAGGCGATGTAGTGCTGCGGTACCCGCAACACGATCTCCGGATGCTGCGCGAGCAGCTCACGATAGCGTTGTTCCGGGCTGTCTTTGATGTGGGCGACGAATAACTTTTGATAGAAAAGCAGCCGCTTTTCTACATAGTGGTAATAAAATGCTTTGATATGCGGATGCTGGTCCATGCGGTTCCTGAAATCTTCGATGCCCACACTGTACATCACTGTGGGTTCCAGGGTTTCGACACTGTACCAGCTAACCTCGTTGCTGATGATCGTTTCAAATGACGAGGCAAAATTGCCTTCAAACAGGAATTGGTAGGTTACGTCCCTGCCATCATTATTAAACCACGCGCGGCAGCAGCCTCTGTCGATATAGAACAGCTTCTTTGTCAGCGTGCCTTCTTTAACCAGCAACGTCTTAGCAGGAAATTCTTCCCGGGTAAACAGCCTTTTAATGTTCTGTATAATATCTATCTGCTCAGTCATATTTAACTACCCAAATATAAAATAATTCATTCAGCTCGTTGAAAAGAAGGTTTTTATTAATTATTAAGAGTGCCGGCAACTAAATTTTTATAAATAAGTAGAAAATTGTAATGGCTGGGATCACAATATTTGAATGATAGTTCCCGTATAAAGAGTGATAATAACACCCAAAAAGAAGGTATTTAATTTGGTCATAATTAGGTATGTTTGTATCTTTATATTACCACGTTCTTTCCAAAATTTGATAAGAAATATTAAATATCAAGGGTTCCTTTTCGGGTACCAATGATGATATTTAGTTTAAAATATCTATAAGTGAACGCTTTACAGCGAATTGGACGGTGCCGTCCATTCCGCAAAAATGGTATCAAAACCATCAAAAACCGCTTAAATCATTGATTTAAGCGGTTTTTTTATGCCAAAACCGCCCGTTTCATATCAACTTTTATGGTTTATTCGGTTACCTATTCGGTTACCTATGCCATTTTTTGGCAGGTAACCGAATAAGCGTTAATTAATTGATTTTGAATTTCTTATAAGGAAATCAGATGATGTCAAAACATGCCAAAATCAATTGAAAAATTACCCGATTCGGTTACCGGAAATTCCTTGCTAATAACAAAACAAGCTATTTCATTTTAACCTGTATTTTTCATCCCGGTTGCCTATTCGGTTACCTATTGGGTTACCTTATTTTAGTAACTGAGCGGAGGATTAATTAATTGATTTTGAATGATTTAAATCGATATCAAATGATACCGAACGAGATCAAAATTTATTAAAAATCAATATTAATCGCTTACTAAAATTAGGTTTTATGAAAAATTCGAACACGCTGTCAGTTTTAATCTGGGCGAATAAGTCAAAAGCGGACACAAATGGTTTAATACCCCTGTATGCAAGGGTGACGTTTGGTGGCAAAAGGTCCGAGATCTCTCTGAATTTAAAAGTCGATCCGGAAAAATGGGACGCAAAAATTGGGTTTGTGAAGGGTTCTTCCCCCGAAGCCAAAAGGACAAACGTTGAAATAGTTAACATCAAAAATGCCATTAATCAGGCTTATGACGGTCTGAAACGCACACAGAATTTCATCAATGCGGAAAAGATTAAAGCCAAATTCTTAGGTGAGGAACTGCCACAGCGATTACTCTTAGAGGTCTTTGATGAACATAATAAAAAGATGGAAGGCCTGATCGGGAAAGACGTCGTAAAGGCCACACATACAAAATACGAAACCATTCGCGGTAAGGTATCTGAATTCATTGCCTATAAATTCAAAAGAAATGATATCTATCTTGAAAATATTCAATATTCGTTCATTACTGACTTTGAGCATTTCCTAAAGGTTAACCACGGCATAGGCCATAACGTGGTAATGAGCTATATCAAGAGGGTAAAGAGAATCATTACAATTTCGGTCAACAATAGATGGATAAGCTATAATCCGTTCGCAGAATTCAAATGTACGACGAAAAAGACCTCCCGAACTGAACTCGAAGAAGAGGAAATCTATCTCCTGGAAGAAAAGGAATTTACTATTAAACGCCTGGAGGAAGTGCGTGATTGTTATTTATTTTCATGTTTCACAGGATATGCTTTTGTCGATGCTTCCAAGCTTACTCACGAGCATATTGTAAAAGGAAAAGATGGAGAACTTTGGATCAACACCGACAGAACAAAATCAAAGATTGAAGCAAATGTCCCTTTGCTTCCCCAGGCGGAAGCGATTATTGAAAAATATAAAGAACATCCTTATTGCCTTGCGAACAACAAGCTTCTCCCTATGAAGAGCAATCAGAAAATGAATGCTTATTTAAAAGAGATTGCAGATTTGTGTGGCATTACAAAAAACTTAACGACCCATACTGCCAGGCACACATTTGCAACGACTGTAACCCTGGAGAACGATGTTCCTATTGAGTCCGTTAGCAAAACGCCCGGCCATACGAAAATAACCACCACACTGTTTAAAATGCATTTTCAATGCACTTTTGGCCACCCTGCCAAAAAATAAACAAATCATTTCAAGTCATTTCAGATCAAGCTAACTGGTCGCCCCTACCCTGTTACAGGTTGCTGACCTGCATGTCGCCAACTTCAAAAAGATGGTAGAAAAAAAATTACGGTCACCCGAAACATTAAAACAGTGGAATGCGACAAGGAAAAAAATCGAGGAATTTTTAGTCAATCAGTTTCAATTAAAAAACATTGAACTTGCGGCTATAGAATATTCGTTTGCCGTGAAATTCTATAACTATTTGACCATAGAACGGGAGAAAGCCCTGGGAGAGGCCGCGGCAAAAAAGCAGGTTAAAAACTTAAAGGAGATACTAACATTCGCAGAAACCAGCACCTGGGTAGCCAAAAACCCGATCATTAAGTTCAAATGCGGAGGCGGTGAAACTGATATCCCCCCGCTGGAGTATTTCGAAGTAGAAGCCATATGGAACAAAAAAATAAACATCCAAAGATTAGCTGAAGTTCGTGATGCGTTTATCTTCCAATGTTTTACGGGTTTCGCGTTTCAAGTTGCCGACATTGAAAAAAGCGTTGTCACTCCCGGGGCAATCGCTTTAAAATTAACTAACCTAAGTCTATTCACTACGAGAGATATGAATTACAAAAAGAACGAAGAGTATTTTATTATAGCCAATCCCGGAATTCGTCATCCGGGTTGCGCCTGTCCCGGATGACTCCGATAATCATATACACAACGATGCCTATGCAGATACTGTCGCAGACGTAGCAATGCCCAACCCGATAGTTTGCATCAGACATTTTTATTCCATATTTGACGTACCCCAATAATTTGATCATTATTACCTGTGTCCAAATCATACACAACCATATACATCGGATCCAGCATTCGCGTGCTTGCCGATATTTGTTAAAAAACGGGATCGTAGTCAAACCCGACCCCGCCTTTGCTCAAATAATTTCGACAATTGGCTTACTCGCTAAGCTATTTTCCGGCTATAAAGGTTACAATAAAGAGTTATAATAGCTATAACTGGGTGAATTATTGGTGAATTATGCCAATAATTACCATATTTACGGCATAATTAACCAACAATCGTTTCTGTCATTGGAACGGTAAGCTTAACGACCAGTTTCCTGGAAAAAAACCGCTCGGTATTAGCAATGGCAGCCCTGTTGATCAGGTACTGCCGGGTGGCCCGGTAGAATTGTTCGGGATTAGCCATTTTTTCCAGTTCATCCAAACTGGTATTCATGAAATAATTCTGATGCTGCACAGTTCCTACCTCAACAACGGTGTGCTCCAAATAAAAGTATGCGATATCCTTTGTGACATTCCGGGAGGCTCGATCAGGCTGTTCCGTACGCTTTGGACACCGGGTTGTGTGGGCAATTAGAAAATTCAGAATTGATAATCAATAAAATTAACATGGTCAAAGTGTTACGGAATTAACTGTTTGCTATTCCGGAACGAGGTGTCAATGGTCCCGGAATGTCCAGTCTAAAGAGCCAATCAATCAAAGGCAGCGTAAACAAAAACAGTGTAAATAATCTGCGTGGCCGACGGAATATAGGTTGCGAGTATGGAAATCTTTTTGAGGTTACTTCGGAGTTGGAAATCTCAAATAAATTATCGCAGCAAATGAAGCTCCATGTAAAAAGCTGATTATTACAACAATTTCGTTAATTATATTTATTATTGACCCGCTTTTCCGTAATTTTAGGGCAGTGTAAGTGTTGCGATGGCTGTAAAACCCCTATTTAATGAAAATGAACTTTTGTCCAAAGTGGCTGGAGGGGATCAACGTGCTTTTCGGGTGCTTTACGATTTTTATTATGACAAAATTTATGCTTTTGCTTTGTATCTACTCAAATCCGATCTTTTAGCGGAGGAGGTTGTGCAGGAGACCTTTTTAAAATTATGGAAGAAAGGAGATGATTTAAATCAAATCATGAACGTGGAAAGCTTTTTAATTGCAGTTACCCGTAACCGATCATTAGATATACTTCGCCGCAGTAAACTTGAAATAAAAACCAATCAAAAACGTGCCATTGTATGGTCTGAAGGCCACAATGATACCGAAGAAAGCATCATACTCAATGATACCCGAAGAATCCTTCAAAGTGCAATAGATTTACTTCCTCCGCAACAAAAGCTCGTTTATCAATTGTGTCAGCAAGAAGGTTTAAAATATGAAGAAGCTGCTGATAAACTTAGCCTTTCAACGTTGACCGTTCAATCCTATATGAAGCTTGCGTTGCGTAATGTGAGGAGATATATGGTTAAACATGCGGATTTAGCAGCTGTAATTATTGTTTTGAAATATTTTTAGATTTCGATACCCCCGAAAAATCACGTTCTACGTCTACGTAAGAAAACGGTGTTAATTTAGTGTGAATACTATACTAAATAATGCCACTTACAAAAATGAATAGAGAACGAATCGTTTATTTATATCAGAGTTATCTTGATAATACGTCTGCACCCGATGAGCTTCAGGAACTGGAATCTGTTTTAAATAATCCAGAACATGAAGAAATTTTAAAAGAAATTGTAGATAAAAGTTATTTCAATATTTCTAAAGAACAGATACGTGACATGTCTGATAGTCCCGCCAGGGAAAAATCTTTTAGCTATATTGTAGCTCAGGTTCAAAATAAAAAACCTGTTAAATTGTGGCCCCGCATTGCCGTCGCTGCTTCCGTTTTATTAATGTTGTCAATAGGCGGTTATTTTCTAGTACTCCAAAAACAGCCTTCTAACCAAATAGCCCAAAATGAAATACATGATATAGCCCCAGGGAGTAACAAGGCCGTTTTAACATTAGCAAACGGAAAGACTATTATATTAACCGGCGCCAGGAATGGTAAACTGGCTGTACAGGGATATGCCGCTATCAATAAAACAGCCGACGAAAAAGTAGTATACAAGGCTGATCAGGTTTCTCCGGCTTCAGAGACGGCAACGAAAGAAGTGGTTTATAATACGCTTACTACACCCCGTGGCGGTCAGTATCATTTAGTTTTAGCAGATGGTACAAATGTATGGCTGGACGCAGCATCCTCCATAACCTATCCGGTTGCATTTATCGGTAAAGACAGACAGGTTAACATCACCGGGCAAGTATATTTTGAAGTTGCGCATAATGCCGCCAAGCCATTTAGGGTGACTACTAAGAATCAGACAATAGAGGTATTGGGCACACATTTTAACGTAAACGCCTACCCTGACGAACCAAATACAAAAACCACACTATTTGAAGGCAGTATTAAGCTAACCAGTAATACAGGCCAGGCTATTTTAAAGCCAGGTCAGCAAGCGCAAATCAACCACGGCAGGATAAATATTGTTAACGATGCCAATATGGATGAGGCCATTGCCTGGCATAAAGGCCTGTTTGAGTTCCATGACGCCGATATTCAGACCGTTATGCGTCAATTATCCCGCTGGTATAACGTGGATGTAAGCTATGAAGGTAAAATAACGGACAGGCATTTTTCAGGAAAACTATACAGAAATGTAACAGCTTTGACCGTAGCCGACATATTAAGCTACAAAAAGATACACTTTAGAATAGAAGGTAAACAGATTATAGTAGAACAATAATAACCCGATTATAAACTAAGATTAAACTTATCAAAACAAAGAAAGGAAGCTATGGAAAAATCATACTAAAACCAAATCAGTAAGGTGGTTCAATAAAAAACCGCATCCAGACTACGAATCAGGATACGGTAAGCATTGGGCTAACCCTCCCGGAAACCGGGAAAATAACAATTGGACATTGTATTCAAGTTTTACCCAACAATTACAAAAGTAATGAAATTAAGTGCTTTTACTAAGGCCATGCCTAACGCGTGGCCGCTAAAAAAAATCCTGCTGGTCATGAAGCTAACAACGCTACTGCTGATCATCACCCTAATACAGGTTAGTGCCAAAGGCTATAGCCAGAAAATCAACCTGGATGAAAAAAATGTGCCGCTGGAGAAAGTCCTACAGACGATTGAGCATCAATCGGGGTATGTTTTTTTTTATGATTCCAAAGATGTTAAACAGCTGGTAACCGTTCATCTTACCAACGCTACCATACAAGAGGCCCTGGCGATATGCTTTAAAAATATCCCTTTAACTTACAAGATTGTAGATAAGGAGGTTTTATTGCAACAAAAAGAACCGACAATCGCTGACAAAATTGAAACGGTATCCAAACCTGAAACTGGCATTCGCGGACGGGTGTACGATGAAAGGGGTAATCCTATGCCTGGCGTAACAGTAAAAACCAAAGATGAAAGCCACAGCACGGTCACCGATAAGGACGGCATTTTCTTTTTGACGGGAGTTAATGACAAAGCTGTACTTGTGATTTCCTCCATTGGATACCTGACAAAGGAAATTAACGCGAGCGACCCGCTTGTACTGAATATCCGCATGGTTATCAGCAACTCCAGCTTAGACGAGGTACAAGTAATTGCTTATGGCGAAACCTCACAACGCTTAAATACCGGTGATGTTACTACTGTTTCCGCCAAAGAGATTGAACAACAACCGGTAACCAATCCTTTGTTGGCGCTTGAGGGCAGGGTGCCGGGCTTGTTCATTAAGCAGGACAATGGGATCCCGGGCTCAGGGGTATCCGTATCGATAAGAGGACAAAACAGTATTCAAAGTGGCAACGACCCGTTATATGTTATTGATGGCGTGCCTTATACAAGCCAGTTAATACCTA
This sequence comes from Bacteroidota bacterium, assembly GCA_013288235.1. Taxonomy (GTDB): domain Bacteria; phylum Bacteroidota; class Bacteroidia; order Sphingobacteriales; family Sphingobacteriaceae; genus Mucilaginibacter. The sequence continues at coordinate 27,919 of JABDCF010000028.1, forward strand.
CAGGCATCGGAGGGATTTTGGGCATGTCGTCCAATACGCCACAAATTGGATTTTCTAGCACTTCAGGAAATGGCAATCCCTTAAGCTTTATTAATCCTGATGATATCGAAAGTATATCTGTGCTAAAAGATGCGGGAGCGACTGCTATTTATGGCTCAAGAGGAGCTAATGGCGTCATTTTAATCACTACCAAAAAAGGGAAAGCCGGACAAACAAAGGTTGACATGAATGTGCAAAGCGGCTACGGAGAGATAGCCAGGGAAGCTGATTTATTAAACACCCAACAGTACCTGCAAATGCGAAATGAAGCCTTAAAGAATGATGGATTAACTGCCAGCCTTGACAATGGTGATTTTGATCTGCTGCAATGGAATACCAACAGTTATACAGACTGGCAAAAAGCGCTATTGGGCAATACAGCTCATTATACCAATGCACAGGGAACCATCTCCGGCGGCAATGAGCTTACACAGTTCTTAATCGGTATGGGATATAACAGACAAACAACGGTGTTCCCGGGTGATTTTGCCGATCAAAAAGCTTCTATGCATTTTAATATCAATAACATTTCACCCAATAAAAAATTCACCATATCATTAACAGGCAGCTATAGTCTTGATAACAATATGTTGCCGCAGAACGATCTTACCTATGCAGCATATACGCTGCCACCTGATGCCCCGGCATTGCGTAATCCTGATGGCAGCATCAATTGGGCCCCCAGCAGCACTGGCGTCTCTACGCTGTTTTCAAACCCGCTGGCAGCAGATCTGCAAACATTTCAAAACAAAACCAATAACCTGATTGCAAATTCCGTGATGAGTTATCAAATCGTTTCCGGTTTAACTATTCGCAGCAGTTTTGGTTACACCAATATGCAAACTGAACAACAGAATTTATATCCGCTAACTGCTGATGCACCTGAAGTTAGGGTTTACAGTTCAAACTTTGCTATTCTTGCTACCAATAATATTAATTCGTGGATTGCAGAGCCCCAACTGGGTTATAAAAAAGAAATAGGAAAAGGAAAACTTGAAGCGCTTTTAGGTGGGACCTTTGAACAAAACGACAGTAAAGAGATCGCTATTCAAAGCACGGGTTATGACAATGCCGCAAACCTGGGCGATATCAATTATGCTGCAAATTTATATTCGAGCAATTATATACAATCTGTTTATAAGTACAGCGCGTTATTCGGGCGGTTAAACTATAACTGGGCCGATGAATACCTGGTTGATTTAACCGCACGCCGTGACGGTAGCAGCCGCTTTGGCGCTAATAATCAATTCCATGATTTTGGTGCTGCCGGAATCGGTTGGATTTTTACAAAAGAAGAACTTATAAATAAAGATGTGCCTTTTTTAAGTTATGGCAAGCTGAGGGCAAGCTATGGCACCACAGGTAATGATCAGATTGGCGACTATCAGTATCTCAGTTTGTATAACACCGTTTATGCATCGGTGCCGTACCAGGGAAAGGTTGGTTTGGCCCCGGCAAACCTGGCAAATCCAAATTTGGAATGGGAACTGACCAAGAAGTTTGAAATCGCATTGGAACTCGGATTTTTTAGTGACCGGATATTATTGACAACCAGTTATAGTAATAACCGTTCTTCCAATGAATTATTGGGCTATAACCTACCAACCCTAACCGGATTTAGCAACATACAATCTAATTTTCCGGCGACTGTTCAAAATACCAGCCTGGAGTTTAGCCTGAATACAACGAACATTAAGCAGAAAGACTTTAGCTGGACAAGCAATATAAATTTAACCGTACCCGAGAATAAATTAATCGCATTTCCAAACTTGGCTACCTCCACTTATGCGAATACCCTGGTGATCGGCCAACCGCTAAGTATTCAAAAAGTTTTTCATTATACAGGCGTTGACCCGGCTACAGGCGAGTACACCTTTGCTTCTACAACCGACAAGTTTAACCCGGATTATAATGCAGACAGGAATACTGTGGTTAATACATCACCAAAATTTTACGGGGGATTTCAAAACACAGTCAGTTATAAAAGCTTCAGACTTGATTTTCTATTCCAGTTTGTAAAACAAACCGGCATGAGCGGCTTATATGCATTGGGCATTCCAGGTAATGTAGGCAACCAATTTACTTCTGTGCTTGCCAGGTGGCAAAAACCGGGAGATGTTACTGATATTCAAAGATATAGTTCCGTGTATTATAATGTAGGCACGGCGTTTTCTGATATGTATTCCAGCGACGCCGCGTACACGGATGCTTCTTATATCAGGCTGAAAAACCTCTCCTTTTCATGGCAGGTACAAAGTGCCTGGGTTAAAGCCATGTGCCTGCAGGGGCTAAGGCTATTTATACAGGGGCAAAACCTGTTAACCTTTACGCATTATAAAGGCGTAGACCCGGAATCTCCCGGTGGTACCTCTTTGCCTCCGTTGAGAGTATTGACTGCCGGAATTGAGTTGGGCTTATAAATCAATAAAAAATTCATGCACCTATTAATTAAAAGAAATGGAACACTTGAATCAATTATATAAAAGAATTGGCAAAATGAATGGCTCCAGGGCACTGTTCATTCTTGGCCCTTTATTCGTAACGCTGTTCATCCAGGGCTGTAAAAAATTCATACAGACCCCGCCGCCCATCACCAGTACCAATGCTGCAAATGTTTACACCACTGATGGTGATGCCGCTGCTGTATTAACAGGTATTTATACCAATTTATCCAACGGTGGCGCCGGCAGCCCGGAATTAATCTCGATGTCTGAATTTCTCGGGTTATCGGCAGATGAATTCTCGTTGTCTAACGGAACTTCTAATAAGTCCTATCTCGATTATTACCATAATGTATCTGATAATAATAATGCCAACGTTACTTCAGATTTCTGGAGCAATGCTTACCAGATCATTTATGTTTCTAACGCCGCCATTGCGGGATTAACCAATAATAGCAGTCTTACCCCTGCTGTTGACAAGCAACTGCTGGGCGAAGCAAAATTTATGCGTGCCTTTTGCTATTTCTACCTGGTGAATTTATACGGAGATGTCCCATTGGCAACAACTACCTCTGCTACGGTCAACGCGCGTCTTTCACGTGTACCAATGGCGCAGGTTTACCAGCAAATTGTTGCCGATCTTAAGGATGCGCAAACATCATTGAGTGATCAGTATCTGGACGGTACTATTCTTAATCCGACATCTGAAAGGACGAGGCCGACAAAATGGGCCGCAGCTGCCCTATTGGCGAGGGTTTATTTATATACAAAGGATTGGCAAAATGCACAAACTGAAGCCAGCCTGGTAATTTCCAATAACGGCTCGTATAGCCTTAGTCCGCTGAATGGCGCATTTCTTGCAAACAGTTCAGAAGCGATATGGCAGCTGCAACCGGTTGCTTATGGCGCCAATACAATTGATGCAATGGCTTTTATACTTCCTTCCTCGGGTGTAGGCCCCAATAATCCTATATCACTAAGTAACAGCCTTATCAACAATTTTGAGTCAAATGATCAACGTTTGAGTAACTGGGTAGGCAGTGTGGTTGATAGCACCGGAACTGTGCCGGTTACTGAATACTATGCGAACAAATACAAAGTTAATACGTTTGGGGCGCCGGTTACTGAATATGAAATGGTGCTCCGTTTAGGGGAACAATACCTGATCAGGGCAGAAGCCAAAGCGGAATCAGGAGATTTACCTGGCGCCTCGGCTGATTTAAATATGATAAGGAACAGGGCCGGCCTGCCCAATACTACGGCAGCAACCCAATCAACTTTGTTAACTGCTATTCAAAATGAGAGACGTGTGGAATTATTTAGCGAATGGGGGCACCGGTGGCTTGATCTTAAACGCACCGGTACTGTTGATGCGGTAATGAGCGTAGCTACACCTATTAAAGGGGGAGCATGGATTACAAGCCATCAATTATATCCAATTGCTAATTATGAGTTGGTAAACGACCCCAATCTGACGCAAAATCCCGGCTATTAATTAAATCTAACATTACAACCATTCATTTCATGCACCCAATTGTAAAAATTGAGCATTTGTCTCATAAATATACAAGTACCTGGGCTATCCGGGACATTAATCTTGAAATATACCAAAAAGGTATTGTCGGTTTGCTTGGCTCCAATGGGGCCGGCAAATCCACTACCATGAACATCTTGTGTGGCGTACTCAACCAAACCGAGGGTAACGTATATATTGATGATATTGACATCAGGCAGCGGCCGGAAGAAGCAAAAAAACTGCTGGGTTTCCTGCCTCAAAATGCACCGCTTCACCTGGAATTAACCGTAGAGGAATATTTGACCTATTGCGCTTTCATCCGCAATGTGGAAAATGGCAAAGTTAAGCAGGCAGTTAAGACGGTAATGGAGAAATGCGGTGTCGCCCATTTTGCCAAACGGGTGTTGCGCAATCTTTCCGGCGGTTATAAGCAGCGCGTGGGCATTGCCCAGGCTATTATTCATCAGCCAAAATTAGTGGTATTGGATGAACCGACGAATGGCCTGGACCCCAACCAGGTATTGGAGGTTCGTAAACTCATTAAGGAAATAGCCGAAGAAAGAGCCGTTATATTCTCCTCGCATATCCTTTCCGAAGTACGGGCTATTTGTAACGATATAAAAATGATTGAAAGCGGGCATATGGTATTTTCCGATACGATGGATGCCTTCAACAATTACATTATGCCCGAAACCATCCTGGTATCTATGGATAACCCGCCGCCGGAAGAAGAACTGGCCGCTATTCCGGGGGTAACCGGAGTAGAGTTACTGAACGACAGGAGCATCAGGCTCCGCTTTAAGGCATCAGCAGCAATATCAAAACAGATCGTCACCATGAGTGTGCAGCGTGGCTGGGAACTAAAGGAGATCATCATAGAGAAAAGTTCGCTCGATGAAGTATTTGCTCAATTATCAATAAAACAAAAAGATAAATCTTCTACATGAAAAAGATATTAAAAATCGCAAAACTTGAGCTTAGCATTTTGATTTATTCGCCTGTCGTCTGGATCGTGCTCCCTATATTTTGCGTACTGTGCGGTATGAGCGTGCTGAATGTGTTAAAAGACTACCAGACCGCCCTTTCGCTCAGGGGCGGCGGGGGCGGCCAGCTTACCAGGGATATATATGGGCTTCCCGGTGGTTTTTTTGTGGATATTCAACAAACTTTATACCTGTACCTGCCTATTTTAACCATGGGCATAATGAGCAGGGAAACCAGCAGTGGTTCTATCAAATTACTGTTGTCTTCGCCGGTTAAGCTGCGCGAAATTATTTTGGGCAAGTACCTGGCCCTGGTGATGCTATGCATGGCATTTATCGCTATTCTTGGCTTATTTGCCCTTGTCGGTATTTTTTCAATTGAACATGCAGATATCGGACTGTTGATTTCAGGACTGTTCGGCCTGTTCCTGTTGATCTGCACTTATGCGGCAATCGGGTTATTTATGTCTTGCTTAACCAATTACCAGATTGTAGCAGCGATAGCTACGCTTGCGGTATTTTCCGTCTTGCGTTTTATTGGTACAGTGGGGCAGTCCATGGATGTGGTGCGTGACCTTACCTCGGTACTTTCCATATCGGGCAGAACGGAAATGATGATTTCGGGACTGGTCTCCACCAAAGACGTAGCCTATTATTTAATCATCATTTTCCTGTTTTTGTCATTGTGTGTGCTGTACCTGCAAAATCAGCGTGAGCTTAAGTCCTGGAAGGTAAAAGCAGGCCGTTATGCAGCTTTGTTGGTGATGGTGTTGATTGCCGGCTATTTAACATCCCGGCCTATTTTTATCGGGTACCTGGATTTAACTGCAGGAAAACAAGAGACCATTGCAGCTTCCAGCCAGGAAATTGCAAAAAAGATAGACGGGAAACTGAAAATAACAACCTACGTTAATTTGCTTGCCCCGAACCCAGGCCTGCTCATGCCCGTATTCCGGAACGGTGATTTGGAATCTCAGAGCAGGTACAAACGGTTTATACCTGGTATTGAAAATGAATACGTGTACTACTACCATAACCTAATTGATTCTAATTTGTCTATCACGAAATGGAACGCCAATTTTAAGGGTATCAAAGACGTTAATCAGCTTGCAGAGAAAGTTGCTTTGTCGAGCAGCTACGATATTCATGATTTTATGCGGCCGGAACAGATTGACAAACTGATTGATCTTAAATCTGAGGGGTACCTGCAGGTGAGAAAACTGGAATATAAGGGAAATAGCACATTTATGCACTTCTATTCTAACGATGAATACGGCCCGTACCCAATGGAAATGGAATGGATGGCAGCATTTAGGCGATTAGTTATTGAAGAGCCTAAGATTTTATTTTTAACGGGGAATAACGAAACAGGGATCACTGATAAGGACGACCGGGGATACCTGGATATCCTTGCGGATAAAAGCAGAAGAAGGGCCATGGTTAACCAGGGGTTTGATGTGGATACCATCAATCTTGACAAGCAGGACCTGCCTGCTAAAGTTGATATCCTTGTCATTGCAGACCCTACAGTTTCTTTCAGCGCTGCGATTTTGGGGAAATTAAAGCGGTATATCGATCAGGGTGGAAACTTACTGATCACTACCAATCCCGGAAGGCAATCGGTCATCAATCCTGTTCTGTCAACATTGGGCGTTCGGGTAAAAGCAGGCATGCTGGTCCATCCGGATAAAAACCTGGGCCAGGACCAGATCGCCACGGTATATTCCACCTCTGCTACAGGTATCGATCCGAACGTGGCTATGTTTCAGCAAGCTAAAAGAGCTGTAATATTAAAGGGTGCCTCAGGTTTGGATTATACGCAGTCGGGAACTTTTGACATTCAGCCTTTGTTGCAAAGCCCGGATGGGGGATGGAACAGCGCAGCCCCTATCAATGCTAATGCACCCGTTTTACTATTTAACGCTGCTGCTGGAGATGAAAAAGGCATATTCCCGGTTTCTGTAACCTTAAGACGAAAAATAAATGGCAAAGAGCAGCGCATCATCGTGTCGGGTGACGCGGACTATATCAGCAATATCCAATTTACCAATGCGGAACGCCTAATAAAAGAAGAAAGACAATTAAGTGCGGATATTTTATTCAGGTGGCTCGCTAATGGCGAATTCCCGGTTATAGACAACCGGGCCGCACCTAAAGACATGAATATCACTGCGACAAAAGAACAAATTTCTGCAATGAGCATTGTCTTCAAGTTTATTCTCCCGGCCCTTATGGTGCTAACAGGAATTATCATACTGTTCAAACGACGAAATAATTAATACGCTGAATATTACCAGGCCCCCTTTTTGGGAGCCTGGCAATTCACTTTTCATTAAAATCAGTAATGAGTTTTAAAACCGATAAACAAACACTTGAGGATCTGAATTTATTAGGCAAGCCGGGCAAGAAGTCTGTTTTTGATATTTATAATCGTACTAACACATATGGCGGGGCTAATATATTGGAGCACCAATTCCTTTACCCGTTGTCAAACGCGGAGGCGATTAATAACCGGAGCCAGACCATTCAATATTTCAGCCGGGAGAAACTGGCATTTCCGTTTAAGCCGGCCCAGCTGGACAGCGCAGAGGTATACCTGGGTATGACAGACAAGCGCACCATGTTATCTCATGAGGATAATAACCTGGGTAGAAAATTTAGCCAGTTAATAGCTGCCGACGGTGATTATAAGTTAATTTACAACGGCATTATTGCTATCATAACTATTCTTCAGGACGTTAACGACTTCATTGAAAAGGTAAAATCATCTGCCAGCGCAACCCCTTTTGGAACCGAACTGGAGGAAGTTAAGGAGTTGTTAGCCGAAATTGATATAAGCGCTTTAATTGCAGAAAAAAATCCCAATAAATTATCCTACCCTAAAATAGCAGACCTGGATAAGCTACTTAGGTTTACCAACCATTCGAAAATAAAAGGAATACTGGCTTTCATCTATCAACTTGACGTATATGTGTCAGTTGCAGCAGTAGCCTTAACTCATAACTACGTATTTCCTAAAGCATTAAATAAAGACCAGCACATTATAACATTTGCAGGTGTTTACCACCCGCTGGTTAAAAATGCCATTGGTAATACTATCCATATTACCCCGCAAAGTAATGTTGTTTTCCTCACCGGGGCCAATATGGCGGGTAAATCCACTTTTATGAAATCGCTGGGAATTGCCTTGTACCTGGCTCACCTGGGTTTCCCGGTCCCGGCCGAAAAAATGGAATTTTCGGTACGTGACGGTATCTACACTACTATCAACCTGCCAGATGACCTGAGTTCAGGCAACAGCCACTTTTATGCCGAAGTGCTTAGGGTGAAAAAAGTAGCCAAAGAGTTAGGGGCAAACAAAAATCTGTTCATCATTTTTGATGAATTGTTCAGGGGTACCAATGTAAAAGATGCCTATGAAGGCACTATAGCCATTACTGAGGCATTTGCTGAAAAAAACAACTGCATATTTGTAGTGTCCACGCATATTATTGAGGCTGGAGAGGTTTTGCTGGAACGATGTGCCAATATCAATTTCGTTTATCTGCCTACCCGTATGGATCTCAATAAACCTGTATATACCTACAAGCTGGAACCCGGCATTACAGCTGACCGGCACGGGATGATCATCATCAACAATGAGCGTATCCTTGAAATTATAAGCAGCAGGAAAAATAAAATAGTACCATGAACTTTTTTGCAGATAAACAAACGCAGGACGACCTGAACATCCAGGGACGACAGAGAAATAACTCCATCGCACGTCTGTTTGACACGATAGTAACAGCTGGCGGTAGAAAATTAATGGATTCTATGTTTCAGCAGCCACTTACCAGCGCGGTTGAGATCAATAGCCGAAGCAGTATTTTTAAATACTTTGCCGGACAAGCCATCTCCCTCCCTTTTACCTGCGAAGAATTTGGGGTTATGGAGGATTATCTAAGCTCGGGACAGGGAAGTAGTCTCGCTGCCTCAGTTGTAGATGTCGTGGTAAAAAAAGTGTTGCAAATAGCGGTACAACACAGGGAATATGTACAGTTGAATACAGCCGTATGCGAAACTATCGTGCTTTTAAATAAGTTTTATGCTTTCGTAAACCAGTTGCCCGATGAGCAAAGCCCTTATAAAGAGCAATTGGATAGCATAAAAAAAATATTCGCGAACACCAGGTTTAGTTGGCTGCAAGCTGAAGCGAATGTTAAGCGCTTGTCCCTTGCAAAGCTTATAAAATATAATTATTTGCTACGTACCGGTTCGCAGAAACAGCTTCAGGAGTTAACCCAGATGATCTTTCAGCTGGATGTATATATTGCAGTGTCCGCTGTTGGCAAATTAAAAGGTTTCTGTTATGCACTTGCATTGCCTGGTAATACGAATACGATAACGGCTACAGGATTATACCACCCAATGGTTGAAAATGCTGTTGGCAACACCCTGGTTATGCACCAGGATAGCAATGTACTATTTCTGACTGGCGCCAATATGGCCGGCAAATCAACGCTGATGAAATCCTTTGGTGTCGCTATCTACCTGGCTCACATGGGCTTTCCGGTGGCTGCAAGCCATATGGAATTTTCGGTTAAAGACGGTTTATATTCTTCCATAAATGTTCCGGACAACCTGGGTATGGGCTATAGCCATTTTTATGCTGAAGTATTGAGGATAAAGACAGTGGCGCAAGAAGTGGCGGCTGATAAAAACCTGGTAGTCATATTCGATGAACTGTTTAAGGGTACCAATGTTAAAGATGCTTATGATGCTACCCTTGCTATAACCGGGGCTTTTTCCGAAAACAGGAACTGCCTTTTTATGATCTCCACGCACATTATTGAAGTAGGGGAAACGCTGCGTAAGCAACGTAGTAATTTCAGGTTCGCTTATTTACCCACTGAAATGAATGGCTCAATTCCCCGCTACACTTACCGGCTTGAGGACGGCATTACCAGTGACAGGCACGGCATGATGATTATTGAAAATGAAGGCATACTTGATCTGATCAGGTCCAAAACTAAATAATACCAAATAACAATAACCAATTAAAAAATGAAAAAAGTGATTTTACTCGCCTTATTTGCTGTTCCGGCAGCAGTTTTGGCGCAAGACAGCAATTTTGTAATAAAAGCTAAAGTGGGTGCTGACATTGCGCCGGCCAAGGCTTATTTAATGTATAGGGAAGGCGGCAACGTATTTACCGATTCAGCGATGGTTAACGAAGGCGTTTTCGAGTTTAAAGGGACAGTAGCCGAACCCATAAGGGCACAATTAGTACTGGATCATAACGGCATAGGTTTAGGCAGATTGGGCCGCGATGCTGATGTTGTGTTATTTTATGTTGAAAAAGGCGATATCAATATAACAGGACAAGATTCCGTTAAAAACGCGCTGATTTCCGGATCTAAAATCAATGACGAAAATAAGAGCTACAACGCGTTTGTTGCAGCCCCGGAAAAAACGATGGCCATGTTAAATTCGGAATACCAGGCGGCCTCTGAAAGTCAAAAAAATGATCAGGCGTTTACAGACAGTTTAAAGGCCAGGTATGACAAAGCCAGGGAAGAAAAGAGCTTGCTGCAATATCAATACGTCAAACAAAATCCTGATTCTTATCTAAGCCTGTTAACACTAATAGAACTTGGGGAACCTGATATTGAAGTTACAAAGATGGAGCCACTGTTTAACGGTTTATCTGCAACTGTGCGTACTACTCCTGCCGGTTTAGAACTTGCAAAATCAATTGCAACAGAGCGAGCAGTCACAATTGGCGCCACAGCGCCGTTGTTTACACAAAATGACGCGAATGATAAGCCTGTTTCGCTCGCCAGTTTCCGTGGCAAATATGTTTTGCTTGATTTTTGGGCATCATGGTGCGCACCATGCCGGGGCGAAAATCCCAATGTAGTAAAAGCTTACAATCAATATAAAAATAAAAATTTCACTGTATTGAGTGTTTCGCTGGACCGCCCAGGCAAGAAAGATGCCTGGCTGGCTGCTATTAAAGCCGACGGGTTGGAATGGGCCCAGGTATCAGATCTTAAGTTTTGGGATAATGAGGTTGCCAAACTATATGGCATCAGGGCTATCCCCCAAAATTTTCTGATTGATCCTAATGGAAAAATAGTAGATAGAAACCTGCGCGGAGATGAGCTGAATAAAAAGCTGGCATCATTACTTAATTAAATAGATTACAGCTGATATGAAGAATAAATCTTTATTAATTTCTGGTTTGATGATTGGCTTTTTTTCTGTGGCCCATGCACAAACCTTGCCGCTTGACCCTTCTGTGCGGACGGGGAAGCTAGCGAATGGTTTTACCTATTACATCAGGCATAATGAAGAGCCTAAGAACAGGGTGATAATGTACCTGGTAAATAAAGCCGGCTCGGTACTGGAGGATGAG
>JABDCF010000029.1 GCA_013288235.1 Bacteroidota bacterium
ATTCATGTCCAAAGCTATAAAAATTCAGAAAAAGTGTTTGTTTGATGAAATTATTATTTTAGGACGTTAAATTCCATTCAAAATATTAATATTGCAGTTCACCTAAAGTTATTATGAAAAGTATTTTAAATACCAGGCTGTTGGTTATTCATTTTATAGCGTTTTTGCTTATTATGTACGGGGCTCAGATGTTTGGTTTTATTTTCGATTACAAGTTCCTGTTTCTCGATCATACTAACCGCATTAATTACCCAAGCCGTATGGATTCGGATATGGCAATTGTGGAGCAGGTTGGCAATTTTGGGCTCATTCTTTCATTCATTCTTTCGTGGGTTATTTCATCAAGGAAAAACTGGCATTGGATAAATTCCATTATTGTATTTGTGCTTACGTTTGCTATTGAAAATTGGGTGCTATTACGCTGGACAAAGTTTCATAATATTTATTTATCGCCCGGTGGTTTGTTCCATGTATTCAGCAAATGGGGGCATATAGCCGAGGGGACCATACTTCTCGTCGTGGGGCTTTCGCTGCTATTTTTAAAAGCAATAACGAGGTTTATAAGCCACGATACCGCAAAGGATAAGGAAAAAGCTAAAGCGGCTAAAAAGGCCGCAAGAAAAGGCAAGTAGGAAATTTAGGATTTGGGAATTTCGATTTTGGATTTTTCGCGGTTGGTTTATTTTAAGAGATGCTCAAGGCTCCGCAGTTTCGGATTTTGTTTTTGGAACCTCGATATAAAGATCAATCCTTTATATATTTCAACAGTTCCTCCAGTTCCTTTTCGGGTAAGTTCTCCTGCTCTTTTTTATCATAAATAGTTAGCAGATAACATGTAGTTTCCATGATTTGTAAATAAGTGACCACTCTTGCACCACCAGATTTTCCTTTGCCTTTTGAAGCGATAGATAGGCGGACTTTATAGCAATGGTTTCCTAAAAATGAGCCTTGTTCGGGCGTTTCTTTGAGGCTTCTTACCAGTTCGGGATACTCAGTTTTAAGAGAGGGGTATTTTTTGGCAAGGCGCTTTAATTCCTTTTCAAACTTGGGGTTGTTTTTATTTTATAACTCATCAAACAGATCTTCCGCGTTACGCGCGTTTAATTTACCTGCTTTGATTAAATTCATTTCCTCCACTGCCTCTTTTAGGTCTTCAAATACCTTGGCTTTATACGGGGTAAGCGTTTGTGCTTTCACGTAGGATAAGCCTTTAAGCACCTCCATTAAATGATGGGCTTTGTTGTCCTTTATGTCTAATAATACTTTCATTTCTTGTTTATTGAACGATTCAAAAGCGGCAAAATATCAAAATTAAATAAAAATCAATTTTGCTTGTTACACCATCAACCCAAAGTTAAGCTAAAATTAGATACGAAAATATATCGGAGTATAAATAATGGCAATACTGAAAAATAAAAAGGCTTGCCAACCGGCAAGCCTTTCTTGATTTTAAAGGCAGTAAAACGCTATTTCAGCAACTCCGCTTTTACGGTATCCAATATTTTAAAAGCCTCTTTTGAGCCTGGTGCTTCCGCGTAAACACGTAGTACAGGCTCTGTTCCTGATGCGCGTATCATCACCCAGGTTTCATCCTCAAAAAAGAACTTGAACCCGTCAAGGTCTTCAGTGCTGGTTACTTTAAGGCTGCCGAAGTTTTTGTAGCCGGCTTTGCAGTTAGCTACTATCTTTTGTTTTATCTCTTCGGTTACATGCAGGTCATAACGCTCAACAGCAAATTTGCCCACAACATCGTAAATCTCCTGCACCAAATCGCTAAGGCTGCGGCCGGTTTTGGCCATAAATTCCCAAATCATTAAACCTATCCAAATGCCGTCGCGTTCAGGGATGTGGCCGTTAACCGCAATACCGCCTGATTCTTCGCCGCCCACCATAAATGGCTTGCCCGAATTAACGATCAGGTCGCAGATATATTTAAAGCCGATTTTGGTAACGGTGTTATTTAATCCGTAAGCATCGCAAAGTTTTTGGATCTTGCTGGTACATGAGAACGTTGAATAAACCTCGCCTTTTTCGCCTTTTACTTTATACATATAGTGTATAAGCAATAAAAGTATATGGTGCGAATCGACAAAGTTGCCGTCCTGGTCATATAATCCAATACGGTCGGCATCGCCGTCGGTAACCAGGCCCGATGCAATTTCACCATCTGATAGTTTGATAATTTCTTCAAACTCTTTCAGGTTACGCTGTATAGGTTCGGGAGCCTGGCCGTCAAAGCCGGGGTTATCTTCGCAATGTAAAAAGGTAATATCGGGGAACAGGCGGCGCATTACGTTTTGCCCGGCACCATACATGGCGTCATAGGCCCAAACGAGCCCGCTGTCGCGGATGGCAGGGATATCAAAGCTTTTTTCTGCATGTTCAACATACATGTCTTCGAGGTCGATAAACTCTATCAATCCATCTTTATGATATTCATCTACCGATTTTAGTGTCAAATCAATAGTGTCCGGAATAACCGACTCCACCTGCTCGATGTCATCAGGTGTAGCGGGGCCACCATAAAAAGCTTTGATTTTATAACCATTGTATGATGGCGGGTTATGGCTCGCCGTAATAATAATACCCGCAGATGCACCTTTGCGCACTGTACCTAACGAGATCATCGGTGTTGAAATAAAAGGGTTTGATGCCCTGTAGACTTTCACGCCCTGCGATGCCAGCACACGGGCAGTCGCATCGGCAAACATCGGCCCGGCAAAACGTGGGTCGCAGCCAACAACAGCTGATGGATTTTCAAAGGCCTTGTTAAGCCATAGTGCAGTGGCATAAGCCACACGTTTTACGTTTTCTACAGTATAATCATCGGCTATGATGGCCCTCCAGCCGTCTGTGCCAAACTTAATTTTGTTTATCATTAGTTATAAGTGGTTTAAAATCCTATTTTTAGCGCCTCAAAATTGATACAAGAATATCAATCATTTATGGTAAACGGAAAGAAAAAATGAAAGTTTTAAAATTTGGCGGTACATCTGTAGGAAGTCCTGAGCGGATGAAAAAACTGCTGGATATAATTAACCCCGCCGAAAGGCAGATCGTGGTGTTGTCGGCCGTGTCCGGAACTACAAATAGTTTGGTCGAAATAGGGCAGGCTTACCTTGCCGGTGATAAAAATAAGGCTGCAAATATCATTCATATTTTAAAAGATAAGTACGAAGTTTTTATAAAGGAACTATTTGCCAAAAAGGAATACCTGGAGCAGGGTAAGGAGGTGATAGATTATCATTTCGGTTTGCTTAGTAACTTGGCCAATGATTTGTTTACTTCCATCGAAGAAAAAGTGATATTGGCACAAGGCGAACTGCTGTCAACTACTTTATACCACGTTTATCTAAAGGAAATAGGTGTGCCATCGGTTTTATTGCCCGCGCTTGATTTTATGCAGATCGATGAGGATAATGAACCCATAGTAGATCATATTACCAGCCACATCACTCCATTACTTGATAAACACCCCGACAATAATTTATTTATTACACAGGGATACATTTGCCGTAATAGTTTTGGCGAGATAGATAACCTGCGCCGCGGCGGCAGTGATTATACGGCTTCATTGATCGGCGCCGGTATCCGCAGCGAAGAGGTGCAGATATGGACCGATATCGACGGGATGCACAATAATGATCCCAGGATTGTAAATGGTACCAAACCAATTGCCCAACTGTCCTTTGATGAAGCTGCGGAGTTAGCTTACTTTGGCGCAAAGATACTGCACCCGCAAAGTGTATTCCCGGCTCAGAAATATAAAATACCGGTGCGTTTGCTGAATACGATGGATCCTAAGGCTCAGGGCACATTGATAACGAACACCAGCGAAAAGGATGCGATAAAATCGATAGCTGCGAAGGATGGCATTACTGCGATAAAAATACAATCAAGCCGGATGCTGCTGGCACATGGCTTTTTGCGCCGGGTATTTGAGGTGTTTGAGCGATATAAAACATCAATAGATATGATTACCACTTCGGAGGTTGCTGTTTCCTTAACTATTGACGATATTACTTATCTTGACGAGATCATAGTTGAGTTGCTTGCTTTTGGCTCGGTAGATATTGACAAAGACCAAACCATTATTTGCGTGGTAGGTGATTTTGGCGCCGAAAAACACGGGTACGCAGCGCGAGTGCTTGAGGCAGTAAAACATATCCCGCTAAGGATGATATCATACGGCGGCAGCGAAAATAATATGTCGTTACTGATAAAAACGGGAGATAAAACCGAGATATTGAGGAGCTTGCATAACCGTTTATTTTAGCCTCACCTAAATCCTCTCCAAAGGAGAGGACTTAAAATTCGCGCTTTTTAGAACCCTCTCTCTTGGAGAGGGCAGGGTGAGGCGAAACGCGGATAAGGCTGGGATTTAACAAAACAACTTGCCACCCCAGGAAAATAATATTTATAAAAGACAATCATGTTCAACGAAGCTACTATAAATCGTTTTCAACAATTAGAAACCCCTTTCTATTACTATGACCTGGGCATATTAAGTAAAACACTTGAGGCTTGCCGGGCTGCATCATCAAAATATGGTTTTCATGTGCATTATGCCATGAAGGCCAATTTTAATCCAAAAGTGTTGGATATGATACAGTCCTTCGGTTTTGGGGCTGATTGTGTAAGCGGTAACGAAGTTAAAGCAGCCCTGGAACATGGCTTTGGCAAAGAAAATATTGTTTTTGCGGGGGTAGGAAAATCAGACAAAGAGATAAATTTTGCTTTGGATGCGGATATCTTTTGTTTCAATGCGGAATCGGTTCAGGAACTCTATATTATCAATGATCTGGCGAAAGCCAAAAACAAAAAAGCAAACATTGCCATCCGTATAAACCCTAACGTGGATGCGCATACGCACCACTTTATAACCACCGGACTTGATGAAAATAAATTCGGCATTAATACCTGGCAGCTTGCCGAAGTTATCGATGCGTTGCGTAATTGCAATAACCTGCAATTTTTAGGCATACATTTTCATATCGGCTCGCAGATAACGGACATGGAGGTTTATAAAAACCTGTGTACCCGTATCAACGAGATACAGGATTGGTTTAATGACCATGGTTTTGAAGTAAAAGTACTCAACACGGGCGGCGGCCTTGGCGTTGACTACCATAACCCGGATAACAACAGCATTTGCGACTTTGAAAGCTATTTTAAAGTTTTTAAAGACTTTTTGAATGTAAAACCCGGCCAGGAAGTCCATTTTGAGCTGGGCCGTGCCCTGGTTGCACAAAGTGCAGCCTTAATTTCGAGAGTGCTTTATGTAAAAAACGGGCAAAAAAAGAATTTTCTGGTTTTAGATGCCGGCATGACTGAACTTATCCGCCCGATGCTTTACCAGGCATATCATCAGATTGAGAATTTAACTCGGAAGTCAGAAGTAGGAAGTCAGAAGTCGGAAGTTGGAGATCAGGTTGTTACTTCAGACTTAGGACTTAAGGCTTTAGACTTAAAATATGATGTAGTCGGCCCGATATGCGAAAGCACGGATTGTTTCAGGAAGGATGTGGAATTGCCGCAATCCTATCGCGGCGATTTGATCGCCATCCGTACTGCCGGCGCTTATGGCGAGGTGATGGCTTCGGGCTATAATTTAAGGGACAGGGTAGGGAGTGTTTATTCGGAGTGAGTTAAAACTTATAACCAAACCTCAGAAAGAGGCCATTTCCGATTTCAACAGTCCCGATGTAGTTTTTAACTTTGATAAAATAACTGGCTTTAGGAAAAATGTTAAAGCCGCCCCCGGAAATTGCTCCAAAATAACTTTCTTTCACGTTCGGATTGCTATATATGGCGCTGTTTCCAAAAGTTCCGCCAAGAAATACGCGTATGCCGTTTTGAAAATCTTTATTATTTACATTGTGGAAGATGATCTCAGAAGTTAATCCCATCGTCAGCAGATTAGTTCGCGGGTCGACAAAATAACCGGGCTTTGTATTTAGGTTCTCCCTGTACGCGGCATAAGTGCCGTATTCGTGACTGTAGGCTATTTCCACGCCGATAAACCGGATATCGGCCCTTCCTGAAGTAACAAAGGCATTGGCCGAAAACCGGCCGCCAAGCGCTTCAAAGTATTTGTAGGTAAAATAATTCGCTGCACCTTTATTGGCCTGGTCGCTGTCGTAGTGCCCAGCCGTACCGAAGGCGCCATATGATAGATTGAAATTATTAAATACATAGGCCCGGCTTAAATTAAGCTGGCCGCTTACCAGGAAATCGTTGAAATTAGAATTTGCGTTCAAATCAAGCCCACCCGAAATATAATTTGCCGCCTTTACGGTATCAAACGAGGTGGGTTTGGGCTGATAAACTATATCCTGGTGATATAGTGCAGGTTCGTAAATATGGCTGCAGGAAGCAAATAATACCACTGCAAGGCTTAAGTATAACAATTGTTTCAGGTTCATATATGGCTAATATATATCTAATTACGGATATGTTTAAGCAATTGAAACAGGTGGCAAATATTTAGTTCCAGATCAGCCTTTTTAAACCAAATAAACAGGCTTTTATATTAAGGACATTAATTTATATTTTTGTGATATGGAACCAGTGATAATGCACCCGAAAAACAAACAACAGTTAAATGCCCTGAAGGCTGTTGCCAAAGCATTAAACGTTACTTTTGAAACAGATAAAGGCGTAAAGTATGATCCTGCTTTTGTAGCCGAAGTATTAGCGGGCGAAAAGGCGGGAAAAGAAGGTAAAAAAGGGCTGAGAGTTGATGTGGAAAACCTATGGAAATAGAGCTTTACGAAAAAGCTGAAAAGGATTTTGAATATTGGAAAAGGTCGGGTAATAAAGCTATTCAAAATAAAATACAACAACTTTTCAAGGATATGAAGAGTCACCCTTTTGAGGGTATAGGCAAACCAGAACCTTTAAAATATGCTCTTGCCGGTAAATGGTCAAGACGAATAAACGAAGAACACCTTATTGTTTATGATGTCACGGATAACATTATTAACATTTATTCTCTAAAAGGGCATTATTAACGCCCAACTTCTTGTGCAGGCGCTCATGCACTATCTCTCAACGCCCACGCTAAATTATCAAACATAAAATATCCTTTTGTCCTTATAAAACTTGCTAATGCGGGAATGCCTTAACATCGGCGCTTAAATTTTTATGAAACTGATGTAAAGTAAAATTAAGTGTAAAAAAAACACTTAATTTGTTTTGCAACTCATAAAATTGCTTTAATTTGCAATTGTATTTTCGGCACTAATAAACCTTTTATAATAAATGACCAAAGACCAATTTGTGATCGGCGTTGATTATGGCACTGATTCGGTGCGTTCCGTAATTGTAGACACCCGGAATGGTAATGAATTAGCCTCATCTGTATTTTTGTACCCGCGCTGGCAGCAGGGTTTGTATTGTAATGCGACGGAGAATCAGTTCAGGCAGCACCCCCTTGACTACATAGAAGGGCTGGAATACACTATAAAAGATTGCATTAAAAAGGCAGGCGGTGCATCGGTTGCCCCGGCAATTAAGGCCATATCGGTTGATACCACCGGTTCAACGCCGGTTGGGGTGAATGAAAATGGCGTTCCGCTGGCATTGGTGCCGGGTTTTGAAAATAACCCAAACGCCATGTTTGTTTTATGGAAAGACCATACCGGAACTAAAGAAGCCACCGAAATAAACCAGCATGCCACAAAATTTGGTATTAATTACCTGCAATATGTAGGTGGTATTTATTCGTCCGAATGGTTTTGGGCGAAGTTGCTGCATGTTTTAAGGGAGGATGGGAAGGTAAGGGAAGCTTGTTACTCGTGGGTTGAACATTGTGACTGGGTGCCGTTTTTACTAAGCGGCGGTAAGCACATAAAGGAGATGAAACGCGGGCGCTGTTCTGCAGGCCATAAAGCACTGTGGTCCGCTGAATATGGTGGTTTGCCGCCTGATGAATTCTTTTCCTTACTCGATCCGGTTTTAAAAGGGTTTACATCGCGGCTTTATAAGGATACTTATACTGCCGATGAAGCAGCCGGAACACTTAGCCCGGAATGGGCAATCCGTTTGGGTTTAAGTACCGATGTTATAATCGGTGTGGGCGCTTTTGATGCACATATGGGCGCTGTTGGCGGGCAAATTGAACCTTACCATTTAAGCAAGGTCATGGGCACCTCGACCTGCGACATGCTGGTTGCCCCCAATGCCGATCTGCAAGGCAAGCTGATAAAAGGCATCTGCGGTCAGGTAGATGGCTCTGTAATTCCTGGTATGCTTGGCCTCGAAGCGGGACAGTCTGCCTTTGGCGATACTTATGCCTGGTTTAAAAACTTGCTTTCATGGCCATTGAATGAATTGCTGGGCCAATCATCCATAATTGATGCAAAAACTGCAGAAGCTTTGAAAAGTGAGATTGCAGGCAAAATAATTCCCGAGCTGAGCCGCCAGGCAGCATTATTGCCATTGGATGAAAATGCAGAGCTATCTGTCGACTGGCTGAATGGACGCCGCACGCCGGATGCTAACCAGCTTTTAAAAAGCGCAATTTCAGGTTTGAGTTTAGGGAGCGATGCGCCACGTGTTTTCAGAGCATTGGCCGAAAGTACCTGTTTCGGCGCTAAAAGTATTGTAGATAGGTTTAACAGCGAGGGTGTGCCGGTAAAAGGATTGATTGGGATAGGAGGGGTAGCAAAAAAATCGCCATATATTATGCAAATGATGGCCGATGTGCTGCAAATGCCTATCCGCATACACCAGTTTGAACATACCTGTGCGTTAGGTGCAGCTATGTTTGCAGCAACAGCCGCAGGAATATATCCTAATGTTGAAGAAGCAATGGCTGCGATGGGTGGCGGCTTTGATGTGGAATATGAGCCAGATAAACAAAACGCAGGGTTATTTAGCGGCCGTTTTAAGCAATATGTTGAATTAGGAAAGTATATAGAAAGTCATATAAAGGGAGAGTGACAATGAGTAAATACCATCATATAAAACAACAAGCCTACCAGGCCAATATGGAACTACCGCGGTTAAACCTGGTACTCTTTACTTTCGGCAATGTAAGCGCTGCCGATAGGGAACTGGGCGTTTTCGCCATTAAGCCAAGCGGAGTACCCTATGAACAATTATCGCCCGAAAAAATGGTGATTGTTGATTTTGACGGGAAGGTGGTTGATGGAGATTTACGCCCATCTTCAGATACGAAAACCCATGCTGTATTATATAAGGAATGGCCGGAGATTGGTGGCATCTGCCATACCCATTCCACGTATGCAACTGCCTGGGCGCAATCACAAAGGTGCATACCTATTTACGGTACCACCCACGCCGACCATAAAACAGTTGATATCCCTTGCGCGCCGCCCATGGACGATGTTATGATACAGGGCGACTACGAATATCAAACCGGTTATCAAATACTTAACTGCTTAAAGGAAAGTAACCTTAGTTATAAAGAAGTCGAGATGATACTGGTTGGCAATCACGCTCCGTTTACCTGGGGCAAAACAGCGGAAAAAGCAGTTTATAATAGTGCGGTTTTGGAGACAGTAGCACAGATGGCTTATCTAACCGAACAGATAAACCCGAAAGCGCCAAGGTTAAAGGATTCGCTTATAAAAAAACATTTTGAACGCAAACACGGGCCGGACAGCTATTATGGGCAGTGAGCTAATTATTGAATTATTGAGTTATTGATTTTTTTGGTGCAGAAGTATAATTCAATAACTCTTTAATTCAATAAATTTTTTAAGTCAATAAATCAATAATCAGTAATTCAATAATTAATCAAGATGATAGATCTCAAGGAATGCGAAATATGGTTCATAACCGGCAGCCAGCATTTATATGGCGAAGAAACTTTGCTAAAAGTTGCCGAACATTCGCAGCAAATTGCAAAATCACTTAATGCAGATAAGCAAATACCTGTGCGTGTTGTTTTTAAACCAACTGTAAAGTCGTCCGAAGAAATTTACAGCATTTGCCAGGAAGCCAATGTTGCCAAGAATTGCATTGGCATTATTGCCTGGATGCATACCTTTTCACCCGCAAAAATGTGGATTGGCGGGTTAAAGATATTGCAAAAGCCGTTGATGCACCTGCACACACAGTTTAATCGGGATATTCCATGGGATAGCATTGATATGGATTTTATGAACCTTAACCAAAGCGCCCATGGCGACAGGGAGTTTGGCTTCATCATGTCGAGGATGCGTTTGAACCGTAAAGTTGTGGTTGGGCATTGGGAAGATCCGGAAGTGGTTGACCAAATTGGCGCCTGGAGCCGCGTTGCTGCCGGATGGAATGATTGGCAAGGTGCAAAATTTGTGCGCTTTGGCGATAATATGCGTTATGTGGCCGTTACTGATGGCGACAAGGTGGAGGCCGAATTAAAGTTTGGCTACTCGGTAAACACCCACGGCATTGGCGACCTTGTTAATGTTATCCATCAAATAAGCGAAGGAGAAACTGACCGCCTTATTAAGGAATATGAAGATAAATACGCGGTTGTGCCGTCCTTGCGTAAAGGCGGCGCCCATTACAGTGCCATGCGCGAGGCTGCAAAAATTGAGCTTGGCCTGGAGGCATTTTTGAAAGACGGTAATTACAAAGGTTTTACAGATACGTTTGAGGATTTACATGGCATGGTGCAGTTGCCCGGTATTGCAGCGCAACGTTTAATGGGCAAAGGCTACGGCTTTGCCGGGGAAGGCGACTGGAAAACCGCGGCACTTGTACGCGCCATGAAAGTTATGGGCACAGGACTAAATGGCGGTAATTCGTTTATGGAAGACTATACTTATCATTTCGACCCCAAAAATCAAATGGTTTTGGGATCGCATATGCTGGAGATATGTGAATCTATCGCCCTTGGTAAAGCTAACTGTGAGATACACCCACTGGGTATAGGCGGCAAAGCCGATCCGGTACGGCTGGTATTCGATGTCGCAGGCGGCCCAGCCATAAATGCATCCGTAATTGATATGGGCAATCGTTTCAGGCTGCTGGTAAACGAAGTTGAGGCTGTAGCGCCGCAGCACGATCTGCCTAACCTGCCTGTTGCCCGCGTGTTATGGAAACCATACCCTGATATGAAAACCGGCTGTGCTGCCTGGATATTGGCCGGCGGCGCCCACCATACCTGTTATAGCCAGAATTTAACTTCATCACATTTAGAAGATTTTGCTGAAATGGCAGGAATTGAATATGTATTAATAGGTAGGGATACGCGTTTACACCAATTTAAAAAGGAATTGCAGTGGAGCGAGATTTACTACAAATAAACTTTGTCATTGCGAACGAGGAACGAGTGAAGCAATCTCGTAGCTGTGCACGACCGTTATGCATAGTTCGTTAGGCACGGCGACGAGATTGCTTCGTGCCTCGCAATGACAAACGGTATGGAATGGTTATAATGTGCCTATCAACCCATTAAAAAATTCACCTCTAAAATCATCTGCAAAATGTACCACATTTTGCAGATGTTTAAACTCATCAGCCTTGTGCGTTGTGGTAATAACTACAGCTTGCATTCCCGCATTAGCCGCTGCTTCAACGCCTTTGGGCACATCTTCAAAAACAAGGCAATCCGTTGGTGTAACATTTAACAGTTGCGCTGCCTTTAAAAATGTTTCGGGGTGGGGTTTACTTAATACTACATCATCAGCACTTACTATTGCTTTAAAATAGTGCCGTATATTTAGGTTATCCAGTACAAAATCGATATTAAAAGGAATAGCTGCCGAGCCTATGGCCATCGGGATGCCTTTTTGATATGCAGCTTCCAAAAAATTATGCAAGCCGGGTAAAAGTTCAAGATATGGCAGAAATTCCTGCTGATACTTTTTTTCCTTTTCAATAGATAAACGGTCCATTTCATCTAAAGTAAAACGGTCGGGGCCGAACATCCTTACCAAAACCTCCTGGTTTTTGCCGTACATCTGGGGTTTTACTTCATCCCAGGTAAAATTACCGCCAAGCTGGTTGTTTAAAAGGTTTTGCCACGCTTTGGTATGATAGGGCATATCATTTATCATGGTGCCGTTGAGGTCGAAAATAAAGGCCTGCATTTATATAAATTCAATTTCGGGCAAAAGTAATGTTTAATAAAACTTATGAAAAATAAATAAATCTAAACTGTAACGTTTCACGTAGGTCAACCGTAATGTATAATAGCAATCAAAATTATTTTTGTCCCCAAAAAAATAAAAATATTTAAGATGTGGCTAAATGATTAAGGATGGTGCGATGGAATGATCAGTGCGATTAATATTTTTTAGCGAAAGCCCGTTTGGCAGATGCCGATTGGGCTTTTTTTATGGCTTGATTTCACCGATTACGGTGGCTATGCCAGACGTGGTATTATAAAATAATCATTTTTTGTTGATTTATATTTTTGATTTTTTAATGACCTTGTACGATATAAAGTTGTTTTATTGTACATTTGTACGTACAAGCACGTTATTATGAAAGCAATTACCATTTCTTTATTGAGGCATAAAATGAAGTCTTTCTTTGATGCTGTTAGCAGTGCACAGGATGTGCTTGTTGTTCCGCGGAATAATAATGAGGATGATGCTGTGGTCATCATTTCAATAAAAGAATACAATTCATTAAATGAAACCGCCCACCTCCTTTCTACCGCGGCTAATAGGAGGCGTTTAGAGGAATCAATGCAGCAACTTCAATCCGGAAAAACCATTCCATTCAAACTGGAAGATTAATATGAATATTGATTTTACTGCTAATGGCTGGGAAGATTTTGAATATTGGATAGAAAATGATCCTGATAGCATCACCAAAATACGCGAGTTGCTAAAATCGATAAGGCAAACGCCTTTTTCGGGCTTAGGCAAGCCCGAACCATTAAAATATGGGTTAAAGGGGCTTTGGTCGAGAAGAATAACCGGGGAGCATAGATTAGTGTACCAGGTTTCAGGGAATAAGGGGACAGATCAAAAATGCACAATAGTACAATGCCGGTTTCATTACCTGGACAGATAGTATATTAAGTTGACAATTGTAACCGGTATGTTAAATTATACTTTCTATATGCTTCTTTATATATTTGAGCGACGATGCTTTGCCGGTGTGTTCAAATTCAGTCACGAGTTTAATATTTTTTATTAGCCGCATGTATTCTTCTTCTCCTAAATATCCCGTCAAACCAATATCAATAGCCAAATAACACGTATCCATATCCCCTTCAATATCACCAACAAGGACATCGATATCAAAATCTTTATCATCAAATTGATATAGGACGTATTTCCAATCATTGCTATCAACCCAAATCTCTTTTCCGAGATCGTTTTTCATTTTCCAAATCCCATTCCAGTCATATTTAATAGGTTTTGAAGGCAGGAAATTCCATCTTTCGCATTCTGGTGCATAGGAAATAATATGCTGGGTGACGCTTAACCTCTCAATATCTAAATTTGGGGAAATTGCAAAATAGAATTCGCCTTCATTAAAGGGGCCTATTTCCCAATCAAAGCGCCCCATCGTGCTAACCCTGTTATCTAACTGGCTTATTAAAGAAGTATTTGTGGTATCCAATAGTAGTTCATTGCCAATAGTATTAAACCATTCCCAAAACCCTATTATCTTATTATTGAAATTTACGTCCATCCCTTCGTAGAATATGAAGTTAAATATAAAACTATTCGCCCAATCAACCACTCACTCCATCAACTCAGTTAATCTTAAAAACCCGCAATACTTCTTTAATAATTTTAATATATTAAATTATTATAACTAAAAGATAATTTATATCGTAGAAGTATCGATTTTGATAAATAAAATCGCTGAAAAATATAATATTCATAATCATTTTAATAATTCAACTCAACTAAACTATCTCATGAATACTGAACAAGGCCGTCTGAATGCCGTTAACCGATTTAAACAGCTTGGTGACAGTATAAAAAAAGACCTGGATGATATTGTAAGCCTGGCGGCTGATATATGCAATACACCAGTAGCATTAATTACCCTGCTTGATAAGGACATGCAATGGTTTAAGGCCTCGGTTGGCACTGAAGTAACCTGCACAACCCGCAAGGTATCCTTATGTAATTATACAATAAAAAGGGAAGGTTTACTAATCGTACCCGATACTACCTTAGATAAACGCTTTAACAGCAACCCAATAGTTGCCGGCGAGCCTCGTGTTAAATTTTATGCAGGTATTAAACTGGTGACAAAGGACGGATTAGCGGTAGGTAGTTTGTGTGTAATAGATTTTAAACCAGGCAATTTAAACGTACATCAGCAAAAGTCGTTGGAGGTGCTTTCACGGCAGGTGATAAATTTAATGGAGTTTCAATGGAGCCTGCAATCATTGGCACAACAGCACCAGCAAACACAACAGCAAAAATTATCAATCGAAGAATCAGAAATAAAGCTAAAAGCGATATTCGATAGTTCAAAAGATACCCATATCCTTGTTGGTAAAAACCTGGAGGTATTGGCCTTCAACAAATCTGCATCCGATTTTATCCGTACTACCTACAAAAAACGGCTTTCGTTAGGCGATTGTATAATGGATTATACCGACCCGAAATTGTTTAAACAATTTACAAAATATTTTGCGCTTGCTTTATCAGGAAGATCAATTAAGCGCGAATGGATGCTGATGCCGGGCACAGTTTATGCTTGCTGGAAGGAAACTTCGTTCATCCCCGTCAAAAATAACAAAGGCGAAGTGATAGGCATAGCGTTAAACTCTACTGATATTACTACACGTAAGCGCCAGGAAGAACAGATTAGCACGCAAAATGATGCATTAACCCGTATTGCTATTATCCAGTCGCATGAATTACGCCGCCCCGTTGCCTCGTTATTAGGCCTTATGGACCTGATGAAACTGGAGCACATTAGTTTTGGCTACTTCGACATAATGGAAGTTACCGTTAATGAACTGGACGAAAAGATACGCGGCATAGTAAAGGACTCGGAAGATACTATACATGGTCCGAGGCTGGCAATTGTTGCGTGAGAAAGAATCAAGAGCCAAGAATCAAGTAGTAAAATAGCTCCTGATTCTTGGCTCTTTACTCTTGGCTCTCTTTATTTTATCTGTGCCGGATCAGTAATTATAATCTCAGGTTTGCCTTTATAGTCTACAATTTGTCCGGTAATGCATACTTTTTTCTCTTTAAAAGCTTCTTCCGGCGGGGTTTTAAACTTTTTACGGTCATCGCCTTTTATCACCAGGGTAAGCACTTCGTTGGGATGGCTGCCGCCAACATTCAGTAAAGTAATGTCAGCTTCGTTTAAGTATACTCCACCATATATTTCATCGCAAACAATAACATTTTCATTTAAATGCTGCGCGGCATCTTTTGCAGCAATGGTGGTTTGACCATTAGCTTTTAGATAGAAAAAGCTGATAAACAGGAAGATAGATACTTTAATAGTTTTCATTTTTTTAATATTGAATTTTTATAAAAGTAAGGTTTCATTTACTTATCCGGGATGTTTCTTTGTAATTAAATTATTAAATTTAGGTTTTATATGGATTATTATTCCTACCTTGCCGCCCTTAAAATAAATAATAATAAATAAAGTAATGCAAAAAGAAGGAACAGTAAAATTTTTTAATGAAACAAAAGGTTTTGGTTTTATTACACCAAGCAATGGTGGCCAGGACGTATTTGTTCATTCAACAGGTCTGATCGATGAAATCCGTGAAAATGATAAAGTGGAGTTTGAAGTAGAAAACGGCAGAAAAGGCTTAAATGCGGTAAATGTAAAAGTTATTTAATTATAATAAAATCATTAAGCATACCAGGCATTCACTGAAAAGTGGATGCCTTTTTTTATTTCGGATTTGGGAATATGAGTGTTCGAAAGATTTTTAAAAAGCTGTGGCAACGTGCGATTCCTTCCTTGGGGAAGGAGCAATGTCATTAAGTTAAGAGAATTAATATCGAACACCCAACACCGAATTTTGAATAATAAAGTAAGAAACTTCGAAATTCGATATTCAAAATTCATTATTCGATATTAAATTCCTTCACTTTTTCCTTAACTTAATGACATTGGGGGAAGGAGGAGGTAGGGGTTTAGCGAACTATTTAGACACCGTTTCAAGGGTTACCGTCCGCAAACATAGCGGCGAAACCCCTCCCCGCCACCTCACAGCCTACCGCAACCCCTCCCCTTTAAGTTAACCCACAAAAATAAGCAGCAAATAACGCACCGTTAATATAAAATCGGCGATCACCAAACGTTCCTATGGAACGTAAAAACGATTTTTGACTCGATTTCTACCAACCAGGCATCCCTACAGCACGCATTTTTTGTTTTTTCGTCCCATCGGGACGTCTGGTTGGTAGAAAATATAGTCGCCAACAAATGCGTTCCGTAGGAACGTTTGGTGAAATCGACTACTATATCCGCCTAACCAAATTTTGTGGGTTAACTTAAACCCCTTGGAGGGAGTTTTGGCGGCAAGTCAAATCTTTCGAACACTCGTAATTTGGGAATTTCGATTTCGGATTTTTTTTGCACCTTCGTCCTTCTATTTAAACCATCCAATACTGCAAACTGCTACTGCCCACTGCAAACTACACAACACTGGCATCGTTATTGTTCTAATAATCCTATCTACTAAATATCAAAACAACATGAAAGATACCACAAGAGTAATAGCAGCGCTTTTAATTGGCGCGGCGGCGGGTGCAGCATTAGGATTATTACTGGCACCTGAAAAAGGCGAAACAGTTAGGGAAGGAATCGCCGACTTTGTAAACGACCTGATTGATGCTGCAAAAAATAAAGCCCAATCAGCAGGCGGTAATTTAAAGGACATAGGCAATACTGCATTTGATAGGGCCAAATCAAAATTCAGGGGCGCGGTTAGTGATGCTGCTGATTATAAAGATGAAGCCATTGACGCTGCAAAAGCCAAGGTTGAAAATGCAAAGGATGAAGCCCGCAGTAATTATAACAGCGCTAAAACTAAAGTTAAAGGTACCGCTGATGATTGGAACGACTCCATTCAGAAAGCATAATTGGTTAAATCCGTAAAATACAGAAAACCCGGCCATTACGCTGGGTTTTCTGTGTTTTACAACGCTGCTCCAGGAGCGAAGTATTGCGACCTACTTTGCTGTCCATTTATTGTTGCTTTCGTTGGCATCCATAAATATGCCGCCATCCAGCACTACTGATTTTATCGTTTTATCAGTTTTTATCAATAGGGATATTTGCCTTTGGTTTTCCTCCCAAACAATTGGTGTTTGATGGAAGGTTTCGGTAGAGCCATCGCCGTATGTTACATTGGCATCGAAGGGAATTGCAAACCCGCCGATATTATGAATCGATAAATCATACCCGCCCTTTGTTTTCTTTACATTTTGCAAATCGAGGTCAATATAGTAGTTTGTAAAGAACCAGTTATTAAAAAACCAGTTAAGGTTTTTGCCTGATCCTGAGTTCATCGAATTAAAATAATCCCATGGAATTGGGTGTTTGCCATTCCAATTGTCCATATAAGTGTGCAGTGCTTTCTTAAACAGGTCATCGCCCAGCATATCTTTTAAGGCAAAATAACTTAGTGATGGTTTGCCGTATGAGTTATTACCATAACCGCCCCTTAACTCGCTCGACGGGGTAATGACAGGCAAGTCTTCGGCAGTAACTGCATGATGTATCCAGCCATCAATCCGGAATTGTTTATATAAGTCATCTGCCTGTTTCTGGCCAACTTCAGATGCGCCAATAAGGCGTTCAAATGTGGTTGCCCAACCTTCGTCCATAAAAGCATAACGGCTTTCGTTTATACCCATGTAAAAAGGGAAATAAGTATGCGCTATCTCGTGATCTTGTACAAATTGCGAAAAATGGACATCATCATTATGGCTGTCGTTTACCATCATTGGGTATTCCATGTCAGCATAGCCCTGAAATGAGGTCATCTTTGGGAAAGGATAGGGGACACCAGGCCAGTTGTGCGACAGCCAATTCAGTGAATTACACCCCGCTTTAACAGCATTATGAAAATCTTTCGCATTATCTAAAAATGCCGATTGCATACTTGCGCGGCGGCCGGTAGCATCATCTACCACTGTGCTGGCGGCGTCCCAATCATAATGGTTGCTCAAACCAACGGCCATATCGCTCACATTGGCGGCCTTCCAGTTCCAGGTATTTACATCGTTTTGTGTAGTGACCCTTTTTGCAGCCCAGTCTTCGGCTGTGGCTATGTGTATGGTTGAATCGCTGGTAAAGGATTGCTGTAGCCTTTTAGCGTACTCAGGCTGTAAAACCTGGCCCGCGTTAAGCAACGTACCTGTTGCCCAAACCATATAGTTTTTCGGTACGGTTACATGCAGCGTGTAATCATTAAAATCGTTATAAAATTCCTGTGCATCCAGAAACGGCAACGTATCCCAGCCATTATAATCGTCATAAACTGATACCCTCGGATAAAAATAAGCGAGGTAATAGCTGGTTGAATCGATGGCGCCTTCGCGGCCCTGCCCCTTGGCGATTTCGAAATGCCAGTTTATATCTAACTGAACAGAATCATGCGGCATCAGTGGTTTTGGCAGGCTTACCATTTGGTTTGTGGCCGAGGCTGCGGCATTATTCCAGTTTTTCTTTACACCATTTACAAGGAAAGTATCTATTTGCACACCGGGCGTTAAATAATCATCAGGAGCGCCGTCAAACCTGGCGGCTCCGGGGCGGTGTATATTTAATATCAGCTTCATGTTAAGCCTTTTTAATGTATCCGGGCTGTTATTAAAATACGTGATATGCTCAATCCCCTTTATATTAGCATTGGGTGGCATCGCGGTAATCGAAATATCGTAACGCGCATGGTTTTCCCAATAGTTTTTACCGGGGCGCCCATCCGGCGAGCGGGTTTCTTTTTTAAAAGCGCGCTGAATATCGCGCGGCATATAAAGGCTTTGTGCCTGCCCCTGAACCAGGAAGATACAGCATAAGGCAGACAGGATGATGGATTTGTACATTTTTTAGTCGGTTTTTACCGGCAAATTAAAAACAATTAATTTAAAACTTATGGACAATAGATTAGCTGGCACATCTTTTAAATATTTACTGCTTTATTTTCAATGATTTGCCATTTTAAAAAAGCAATTGCAACAAGTTTGCAAAAAAAAATGCGTTTACTATTTGCACTCCCACAAATAATTTTTTACTTTGCAGCAGTTATTTTAATAGGGGTATTAAATAACTAATTTGTAGCCACCTGCCTTATGGCGGGTGGTTTTTTTTGTTTGGGATTTCACCGATTATGTTAGGATTTCACCGATTATAAAAAAGATTTCACAGATTATTTAAAAAAGATTTCACAGATTAGTGATGGTGATTGCACCGATTGTAATTTTTAAAATCTACTTCGTCACTTTAACTGCGTAAATTTGCACCCCGGATCATTTGAATTTATCGATAGTCTCTTTTAAATCGGTGTAATCATAATCTAATCGGTGAAATCATAATAAGTAATCGGTGTAATCCCCAAAAAAATGAAATATAAATTAGGTGATTTTGTGCGCTTTGTTGACGAGAAAATGGAAGGTTTTGTAACCCGGATCATTGACGATCAGATGATCGGCGTTACCGGTGAGGACGATTTTGAGATACCGGTGCTGGCCAGTAAAGTAACAACAGTACACGGTTATCAGCCTCCCGGCACAACAAAAAATATTGCTGACGTTGCTGAACCTGCCGTTACAGGTGAATTTAAAACCAAAGGCGTGTATATAGCGGTGGCAGCGGATGCCAAAGCTAATTCGGTGGTGCATTTTCATTTGGTTAATGATACCTCGTTCCAGTTATTGGCAACCCTGACTACTGAAAAACAGCAGAAATTTAAAGGGGAATATGCAGGCATAATCGCACCAAACACAGCTGTAAAAATTTATTCCGAGCAATTGGCCGATCTGCAACTTTGGCCAAAGTTTGTATTCAACGTCCTGTTTTATACTACACTAAATATTGAACCGCCTGCGCCATTAGCAGTAAGCGAAAAGTTTAAAGCAAAAGATTTTTCGGGTACGAAAAAACAAGTACCCATATTAAACCAACCTGGCTGGGTAATTCAACTTGACGAAGCGGAGGTAATAATAGATGCCCAAAAGCTAAAGGAGAGTTTTTTTAAATCGCCCGAAGATAAAGCCGTTATTGAAAAACCCGTTGCTGAGGTTGACCTGCATATTGAGAAATTACGTAATGACTATCAATTTATAAACAGCACCGAAATAATGAGCATACAGTTGGCCTATTTCCACAAAATGCTTGACGCGGCCGTTGTTCATCAACTACCGGAAATTACATTTATCCATGGCGCCGGAAACGGTACCTTGCGGCACGAATTGCATAAAATTTTAAGCAAACATCAAAAAATACAAACCTTTATAGATGCACGTAAAGAGAAATTCGGGTATGGGGCAACAAAGGTTTTGTTGAAATAATAATTGTGAAACTGCCTACCTCCACAAATCCATTTCCTCTTTGTCGTTCTGAGCGAAGCGAAGAATGACAAAAAAGTATTAAGGCAGCTTATCCAACACCACCTCCGGTATTTTACCGGCCTTTGGCCGTTCGAAAACCGTGTTGCGTACGGTATAATCATTAAAAAAACCGCAATTTTTGAGATAGAATGCGCCATCATCTACCCCGCCCGCGTAATCCATTCGGTAGCCTTGTATGCCGGTATTATCGATGGTGAAACGGGCTTTATTTAACTGCAACCATTTGCCATTTTCATCAGCCAGCCATTCATTGTTAAAAAACACCTTCCGGGTTATGGTGCCTTGTTCTGGTTCAAAGTTTTCTAAAAACGAGTGCAGGTGTTTTAAATAGGTATTGGTTTGCGGACGGCTAAAACTGGCTATCAGTTGCCATTTGCCGACCTCGGGCGCAAAGAAATAGGCTGTATAAACGGTATGGTTATCGGCCACGGGCTTTGCGTGCATCAAAAATTTATAGGTGTTACCAGCCTTCCAGTTATACAACAAATAACTTTGTCCGCCCGAGCCCTCGCTACCAAACTCACCTGTGTGTACTCCTTCGCCTTTTTTTAACATGATAATTTTCTGATCTTCGGGAATATGTTTGGGGTCGTCGGTTTTAAACGGACTCCATACCGAAAACAAAATATGGCGCTCGGTAGGTGAATTTACCTGCATCCCAAAATAGCCTTCGCCAAAGCCATCAGCCATAAAATACGAGCCTAACACATCGTTGCCTTTGGGCACGGTAACTTCATTATAAAACCATTCGGCGTTTACCTTATCCGGCATAACATAGCCAAGGTGCACCGACGGCCCACGGCGCCCCCAATAAAAAAAGTCGCCATCATTATTTTTTACGAAAGTCGTTTTGCCGTCAACCGCTGTTCCTGAAATTTTTATGCTGCTGATATCCGCATAGTTGGTGCCAGTTCGGCCAATAGCTTTAATTTGAATAGCAACATAGCCGGTATCAGTAACCTCCCATTCGCCGGCATAATAATCTTTTTGAATGTCACCCGTTAGGGTAACCTGTTTAGTTGTTTTAAAGGCCGAAATGGCTAACAAGCTCCTGCCATCGGGTACGGAGAGGTTTAGCCAGAGTTTAACCTTGCCCTTAGTAGCAAAACGCACATAGGCGGTGAACTTAATATCGCGGTTGGTCCAATCAATAATACCTTTATTGCTGATAGCTCCGCCGGTGCTGTCTTTTCCGGTACGCCAGACATTGCCGCCAAGCGGAACGGTGACCAGGCTATCAGCATTTAACCTGGTTGTATGAACTAAGCTATGTTTGCTGACAAAACCGGTCGCCAGCAAGCCTGGTATAAATAATATAATTGAACGGATAATAACCTTACTGAATTTCATGCTGCCATGTTTTTAAAATGATATTATTTAATGTTTCCTTTGCCTCTTCCAATTTTTTAACCAATTGTAATTGCGCCTGTGTACGCTGTAAGTTATGCCAGGGCGAATGTATCTTGTAATAAATATCGCCGTTCAGGTAATCGGTTAAAAACCTTACAACCTGCATATATGGTATAAGCAAAACCCCATCGATTAATGAGTTTACTTCAGCTTCAGTCAAAAACTTAGTAGCTTGCTTTAAATATCCTTTTGTGTAAGCTGTAAATAACGGAATATTAAGCCTTATAAGGTTAAGGTCCGGCTCATCCTCGGGGGCATTATTGATAATGGTACGTATGGCATCGCCGAAATCATAAGCCACATATCCGGGCATTACGGTGTCAAGGTCGATCACACATTGTGCATGATCATGCTCGTCCAGCAAAACGTTATTAAACTTGGTATCGTTATGGATAATCCTTTCGGAGAGCACGCCCATACTTCCCAGTTGCAAAATCCAGCCCATTTCTTGCCTGCGCTGGTTGATGAATTCAATTTCGGGCGATACTTTGTTCAACCTGTGGGCTGAATCCGCCGCTATGGCTTTATCGAGGTTGGCCAGCCGGAATTCGATATTATGAAAATTTGGAATGGTATCAATAACCAGTTTCGTATCCATATCTGCCAGCATAGCCTGGAAACGGCCGAATGCCCTGCCGCCCTCAAAAGCCTGCCTTTCGGTTAACACCTGGTCGTAGCTTTTGGTATTATTTAAAAAAAGGAAAACACGCCAGTAACTACCTGCGCTGTCCTCAATAAAATACTCGCTATCGTTATTTTCAATCAATGTCAGCACCTGTTTTTCGGGATCGGCACCAGGTACTGCTTTTAGCTTGTCCTTTAAATGCCGGGTAACATTAACCAGGTTGTTCATCAGGCCCGGCACATCCTTAAATACAAAATGGTTTATTTTTTGCAACAGGTAATTATTGCCTGTATCGGTAATAACCTTGTAGGTATCATTAATATGTCCCGAACCAAATGGCCGTATAGTTGCTATTTTACCATGCACCTTAAACAGCGAAACAATATCCTCAACAGCTATATCAGTCAACTTGATTTTTTTAACGGCATAAAGATCGTATTTAAACCAATTGGTATAACAAATGACATGGTGAATTTTTTGTTAATATTTTAAAATCCACTTAATTTAGGGGAATTACCTTAGCTGATCAATTTTAGGTTATGGAAACAGCAAAAAAGACAGTGGCATTTTTCTTATTGATGTGTGCGGCGTTAAGCTATGTGAATGCTCAAAAAAAAATAAACGAAGGGACAGTTACCTACGATGTAAGCTACGAGCTGAATGCCGACCAGCTTCAATATGCCAGCCTGTTGCCAAAAGAGATTACCTGTTATTTTAGAGGTGACTCTTGCGCATCCATTGTTAACCAGGGGCCGGCAAAAATAAAAGGAGTTACCGTTTTTAAGGCGAATTACCGCAGCCTGCTGGTTGATATGCCCACTTCATCAAAAAAGATAGTTGTAGTTTTTACGCCCGATGAAGTAGCGCAGGAAAAAGCTGCAAACCCGCAGCTTACAGGTGTTAAAGGAACAGAAAAACAAATTATTGATGGGTATAGTTGCAGCAAAGTAAGTATTACTGATACAAAAAATGGCGCCGTTTACGAAATATGGGTGACCAACGATATTGACCTTGCGCCAAACTCCCTGAGTAAGTTGGTAAGTGATTTTGGCGGCGTGCCTGTAAAGTTTGTAACTTTTAACCGGGGCATAAAGGTTAATGCCGAGATTAAGGAAATTAAAGAGATGCCTGTACCCCCTGGTTTTTTTAGTGCCACGAAAGATTATCAGCCCATGACGCTAAGTGAGTTGCAGGCGATGTAGGGAGGTATATGTGCAGATGTGCGGATTTTAAATGTGCAAATTAAAAAAGAGCTGCGAATGTGCGGATACTAAGATGTGCGGATAAGATTACCAAATTTCAAACGCAACCGTTTCAAATCCGCACATCTGCACATCAAAAATCCGCACATTAACGGTTACTTATTCAAATTATCTACCCTATCGTAAAATTCATTTTGCAATTGCAGGGTTTTTGTATCCGCTTTTACTTCTTTTAAGGCTTTAACAAACGATGCTATTTCATGATCGGTTATAAATTTACCGAACCCGGTCGTTGCTTTCGCGCCTTCGCCCGCATAATGATTTGGGAATGCGGCGTACCACCAGATAGGGGTGTACAGGTCGGATAATGGCAGGCGGGCCTGGTTGGCGCCGCTTTGGTCGGTAGCCCTATCCATTCGCATCAGGTCGGGACGGTAGTATAATAATATTGAAGTTTCCGATTCGCCGGCATGCTCATCAGTTTTCATATCTGATTTATGCATTTTGCGGTATTCTTTTGCATACTCCGGGTCATTTTCGGGTTCGTAAAGGTACACGGCATAATTATGGCGTTTGTTTAATAGCGATTGCATAAAGAAATGCAAAAACTCAGGATTCCCGCCGTGGCCGTTAAGGATGATGATCTTATCAAAACCATTGCGGGCAATTTCATCGCAGGTGGCTTCAAGTAAATCCCAGATCACCTTGCTTGGCAGGGCAAAAGTGCCCGGCTGATGACGGGCCTCGTTGATCTGGCCATAAAAATAATCAGGAAAAACCACGGCATATTCTTCTTTTACAGCATGGGCCGCCCATTCGCGCACATGGATAAGGTCGGTACCGATGGGGGAGTGGGGGCCGTGTTTTTCGAGGATGCCAATTGGAAGAATGCAGGTTTTGTGCGATTTTTCTAAAGCTTTTGGGAAATCGCTGGCTACAAGCTCATCCCAGCGGGCGGGGATTTCCTGGGCAAAAGTAAAATTGCCGATTAATAATGCTAAAAGTAATAACAGAAAAGGTTTCATAACGATATAAATCAGGTTTATAAAATAGGTTGGTTAGCGGGGTATTTGAACGATGAATTTACAAAGTTTTTTTGTCTGAACTGTTGATTTTATTGATTTAAAGATACCGCCGATTTTTATTGAAACGGCCAACGAAATCCTTAAATCATTAAAATCAACGGTCTGGTTTACTTCTCCAGCACGAAAGTAATATTAGTCCAGTTAGCCGCTGCCGTAGCACTGTGGATAATATCTTTTATTACCCAGCCTTCATCCAGGTACTTGTTTACAAAACTGATCTCGTACGCCGAATGGCGGTTGGTTACCGATTGCTCATAAACGTTAATATTTACTGTAATTACTTTTTGTGCCATGCTGTTTAAAATTGCTGCTCTAAGGTATATATTTATCAAGCTAAAATTGCAGCCGATTATTTGGGGTATTGGCAGGAAATATTGAGCCGGTTCAAAAGTCCGGAAGCCAGAAAAGGTAAATTAATGATATTGCCCCACGGCGTTAGAATGTGAAATTAACTCAATTAAAACATTGGCTAAATGCTACCAAAACCTTTAAAAATACTTCGCGGTCAACGCCATAGGTGGCAGGATGATCAGGTTTAACCGGCCGCCCATTTTTATAACGTACCGGAAATAATGCGATAAAATCGCGGATGGATATCTCATATCGCAGCCATGGGTCGGCACGGTGTATTTCTTCCAGCCGCATTTCAAAAAGGGGAATGCTTAAGTGGTCATTCTTCATTGCAGCAAAAATAAACAATTACGGTTACTGGCTTATTAAAGTTACGTAACTTGTTGCCGGTAATTTAAATTTTGCCATGCCATCTTTTACGTTTATAACGCTGCCCGCTTTCATGCTCACCGCTTTACTTGTAGTATAAACCTGGAATTGTTTTACGCCGGAAGGCAGCCCTGCTAAAGTTACTTTTCGTTTTGCGCCGTTATTTACAACGTGTACGGCGTAAACCTTTTTGTCATTATCACCCAATGCAGCGCATGTTATGTTTGACTTGTCGCAGCTGATAGGCATCGCAAAAAGTCCCTTCGGTGTTATCGACAATTGTTTTAAATTCCAAAACCGCTGGCCGGGGTGCAGTGGTTCATTATTGCCAAAAATACCACCGCCTATCAACGGCGAGTAATCTGAGGTCAGTTGCCATTGCAAAATAGATTCAGGCTGACAAATAGCAAGCAAACGGGTAAAAAGGTTTATCTCTTCAAGCGCATAAGTTTGTTCCTGGAATATATCGGGATAGTTCCATGCAGCGGCATCGATGCTACCCTCGCCCACCAGTAGCGGCACATTCAGTTTCGTGGCGGCATAGGCCCACTTTTTTAAGACTTCCGTATCCCAGCCACGCCACGAGTGGAATGAAATGGCGCCAATATAAGGCTTTGCATCAGGGTCATCCATTGCAGGGTAAATAAACCTGTAGGTGGTGGCGTCTGAATTATCGCCAAGCAGCATTTTGGTAGTAAGGCCGTGCGCTGCAAAATAAGCACCGCAACCTTTTATAAAACCATCATGTTGCTGGGGTGTAATGCGGACATTGATACCGAGGTCTGATTCGTTGAACGAGAATAACTTTACTTCGATACCATACTTATTTTTCAAGTAAAGGATATAATCGGCGATGGATTTGTAAATAGCATCCATATTATCCTTATTAAGCGGGTTACCCCATACGCCATTAACCGGTCGGAAATTTGGCTTCCCCTCAATTGCCCAGTTAGGCGGAAACCAGGCTGAAAGAATAAGCGGAATTCCCATGCTATCAAGCCTGTGCGCCATTTCCATCGCTTTTTTAACAGGAAGTGCCAGTTTACCCGAATCGGCAGTTGCAATAGGGTCAACATCCATTTTAGGTTGCCAAAACCGCCAGGGCATTTCAACACGACCGTATGCTACGCGCAGGTTTTGCAGGCAATAATCAATAACCTGTGGGTCTGCTTTCGGATTTTGAAGGCGAAAATTGCCGCCGAGCCCATCAAATGCGCGGCCCGGCTTCGTTGTATTTATGACTAAGTTAGCCGGGATTTTATCAATATATCCAGAAGCTTTTACAGTAAAAACCTTTTGAATAGTATCTCCTTTGCTTATACCATTTAACTTTAGCGCCACGTATAGCTGCAAATCGTTTCTACCGTGACTGGTATCCGTCCTGTACTTGATGTAAGCAGGTTCGTCAAAT
Source organism: Bacteroidota bacterium (assembly GCA_013288235.1). Taxonomy (GTDB): domain Bacteria; phylum Bacteroidota; class Bacteroidia; order Sphingobacteriales; family Sphingobacteriaceae; genus Mucilaginibacter. The sequence continues at coordinate 26,943 of JABDCF010000029.1, forward strand.
TTTATTTTAAAGCTGCGGGCCGACGAATTAATCTCAAAACCTTTAGCAGTGTCACCGTAGCTCCTGCCAATGCCGTTGTAATTTTTCAATGAATCTTTTACTCCCGATAATCGTAACCGGCCGGGGGTATAATCGTCGCCATGCAGTGTGATGCAAAAAAACACATCCCCCGATCGGGCATCAGCATGGGCGTTTAAATTCAGGGTTACTTTTATCTTACCCGTGCCGATGTCTTTTACTGTTTCTTTAAAAAATAAGCTATCAATATTAGTGGTAACCAGCTGTTCATCACCATTGCGTTTGTAGTGTGGCCTCTGCCGTTCTTTACCTGTTGAAATGGTACGGTTACCAATCACTACTTTTATGCTTGATTCAAAATCAAAAAGTTGCCCGTGTTTGCGGATGCCTGTGATATTGCCCCATGGTTCTACTTCGGCCTGGCTATAGGCATTATTCACAAGTGTTACCAATACTATTAAAAAGATTAACGGGCTTTTGCAACGATGTTTATTATGGCTATAGCAATTGATTTTCAAAATAGGGACGGTTTGTTTATGGACTGAGAACAAGTTAATTTACGAAACTAAAATTAATGTTATTACGACAGGAAACGGTACTATAGTAAAAATATTACAGGTGAAATACTTTGCAAGACTTATCTTTTATGCCTCTTCTTACTTTTTATATGATGCGCTGCACCCTGTTTTAAATGACCGTGTTGTTCTGAGTGATGATGCCCGGTTTTTGTCCCGCGGTTATGGTGATGGTGCCTGTTTTTACCAGCCGGTTTTGTAATGCGGGGCATAAAATCGATAGCCTCGGGATGAAATGATGTATCAAATGGGTTGAAATAATAAATACCTGCCTTATCATAAAGCGCAAAGTTGATTTTTAACCGTTCATTAAATGAGGCTTCGTCCTTTTTTACGGCATCGGTCCATGCAGCTTCTGCCAGTGCAGCTAAACGAGGGTAAATCATAAAATCAAGCCTTTTGTCTGATCCGATGGTTTCCGTCCAGATATTTGCCTGTATCCCTAAAACCTGGTTCGATTGCAGCTCATCAGATGGCATCACTTTGTCAGGGAAATTATAAACATCGCTCACGCTGTTAAAAAATGCTCCGTTCCACCTACGACCCGAAATGTGGCTTTTATCCTGCACAAAATCAAAATACAATGGCAAACGTGGACAAAGTACTACCTGGTAATTTTTTTGAAGCGCCAATGTCAATTGCGAGGGAACATTTTGCCGCCACCAAAAAACGATAGTCTTACCGGCTGGCAGGTCGGTTTCAGTAGCCTCATCCCAGCAAAGGATCTTATCGCCCATGCTTATAACCGTATCCGTCATCCGGCGGAAAAAATAATGCTCAAGGTCAGTAAGGTCTGTAAACTTATTTTTCGCCATCATATCTGTTATAGCTGGCCTTCCAGCCCAGGCTTGCATGCCTAAAGCGACTTCATCGCCCCCTAAATGGATCATGTGAGCAGGAAAAAGAACATTAACCTCTTTCAATATATCAGCCAAAAACGGGTACGTTTTCTCGTTGGCCGGATCGAAGGTGAAATTGGGATATTTGTATATACTTCCCCCGCTAAATTCGGGATACGCCTTATTTGCTGCGGTAGCATGGCCCGGCATATCAATTTCGGGGATAACGGTTATAAACCTGTCGTTGGCATATGCTACTATTTCTTTAATATCATCCTGGGTATAATATTTGGCAGCAGCCAGTGTATCCGAGTGATTGCCTATGCTGCCCACAGCTGTTAATAGCGGATATTTTTTTATTTCGATGCGCCAGCCGTCAACATCGGTTAAATGCCAGTGAAACTTGTTCAGCTTATAAAAGGCCATCCAATCCAGTAACTGTTCAACTTTTTCTTTTCCAAAAAAATGGCGCGATTCATCCAGCATAAAACCGCGCCACTGGTACCTGGGCGCATCTGTAATTTCACATGCCGGTAAAACAACGTGGCTTGCAACAGGTTGGGCCCTGATGAGTTGCAGTAATGATACTATCCCGTAAAAAATACCTTCACTGCCCGAGGATTGGATAGTTACTTTTTGAGGTTCAATTTTTAAAGTATAGGTACCGGGCAATTGGTTTTTTTGCACCAGTTGAAGGTCGATAATCGCCTTTATCTCGTGTTGGTCCACCGCTATCGTCCAGGCATTGGCTTTTAGCAATTCTGTCTGAAGATAATTAGCCTCGGGCAACAGCGAATCATTGTTCATCCCGATAACAGTATTGCTGTTCAATTCAAACAATCCGTTACCTTTTACAAATGATTTTGGCGCAGGTATGATGTTGATATTTTGGGCAGAAAGAAAAAAAGGAAATAAAAGAAACACGAATAACACGAATTTATTCGAATTTACACAAATGCAGTTTTGCTTACGGCGTGGAGATAACTTTTTACTGTTCGTGCTCAATCAATTAGTATAATTCGGGTTAGATCAATTCGTTTAAATTCGGGGCAGTTAAAATTAGGATTATTGAAGTAATAATCCGAAAAATTCATACAAATAAATTCAGATGCTCGCGCAACCTTGATTTGTGGTCATTCGTGAAAATTCGTGCCAATAAAATCACTTTCCGAACGGCGGCAAACCTATCAGCTGCCTGTAAACCGGCAAGTCCATTCGCGGTGTGGCAGGTATATGGAAATTTTTGCAGTAATAAACCTGTAAAGTATATTCGGGGCCATTACGCATGATCTGTACATCTGGCAGTTGCGTTATACTGTCAAAAAAAGGTTTGGCATTGGCATCGATATACATTTTGTGTTGGTCGCCTATAATAATAGCATCCTTGCCTATCAATTTTTTAGGATCGACCAAAAATGCAAGGTTGCGGGGATCAGGATCAAAAACAATGATATCCTTTTTGCCTTTTAATGCCCAATCTATCTTGCCTGTTAGCCACCAGCGGCAGCTTCCGGTAAAAATATTGGGATTTTGCAGCCAGCCTTCTTTTTCGAAGCGTGTGTTTATATCAGTATAATCAACACCCTGTATCGTAGGGTCTAAGTTATCACCATGGAAAAAGTGTACTACCGCTTTTGGGCCGTATGAACTCCAGAAACCGGTAACCATGTGTGTGCCAAGCACACCGATAGTAATCAGGGTAAAAAAGATGGAAAAATTAAGCCACCTGCGGGTAAGGCGTTTTCCAATGCTACCGCTATTGAGGCACTTATCAACCGCGAACCCTAAGGGAATAAACAGCATCATATAACCAGGCGCCTGCCAGTGAAAATGGAACTGTAAATCGGCCCATAACGTAACGATTGTAAAAAATACGAGGGGCAATACTGCCATCCAGAAGATAAAGCTATAGGCAAGCAATTGCGAACGCAATTTATACGAAATAAAAAGCTGCCTGATGGCAGGGAACCATATCCAGGGCAGCAAAAATGCTGCCTGCCCAGCTATACTCCGTAAAAACCAGTCGAAATGCAGGTGAAATCCTTCACCTTTCACCCCGGCCCTTGATCCCTGGAAAACAAAGGACACCCAGTTGTTATTGTAGTTCCACCACAATATGGGCATTGCCATAATTATTGTGATTAGAATAGCAAGATAAGGCCCGGGATGGCGCAGCCAATGGCGCTGTTTTTTGTTGGTGGCGATAAACATAAAAACACCTGCAAACAAAAATAGCACATGGTATTTACTCAATGTGGCAAGGCCCATGCTTATGCCAACTGCCAGCCAAAGCAACCATGTTTTGCGACTGTAACGGGTAGCCTCAGATTTTTCGGTACCGGGTGCAACCATTAACTGCACGATAAAATAAGTGGCTATAAGCCAGAAGAACATCAAAGGCGCGTCGGGCTGGTACCAGCAGGCAATAGCAACGGTAAACACCGCGCTTAAATTCATAATTACCACTGCCCAAAAACCTGCTTTGGCGTTAAACAGCAGTTTGGTTACCAGAAACAACATCCAGCTGGTGCCTGCAAATAATAATACCGATGCGAACCTGATACCGAAATTGGATAAACCAAACAGTTTTATACTTAAAGCACCCAACCAGAAAAACAAAGGCGGCTGATCAAAATAGCTAAGATTTAAGTGCAATGCCCCCCTGAAATAATAAGATTCGCCGTTGCCTAAACCAGTATATCCGGCGATAAAGCAGCGGAGCACAAAAGTTATAACTATTAAAATTATCGTAAAGGACGCCGCGTTTTTTTCGGTTAATTTCTTCATTGGGGCAGGTACCGGATTTGTGTGGCAAATCTCTTAAAAATTTTATGAATTATTTGTCCTTTTTGTTGAAGCTACAATCACTGAATAATCGAGGCGGTTTTAATGTGCAGTAGCCAATTCTTTGGTCGTGTTCATTACACTGGCATTGCGCAAATGGGCATTTGCTGTTGAAATTAATTTATAAGGCCGGTTAAAAGCTTCTTGTCTTACCTTAAAACGGTCAGCCAATTTCCTGATGATCTCTTTTGAAAAACCTTTGCGATAGTGCAATAATTCGGATACGGTGCTTTTATTTACCCCTAATAATGTTGCTATATCCTTGGCTTTTAGTTTATTTTCATCCATCAGGTATTTTAATAACTCCACCGGGTCAGCTTCACTTAGGGTGCTGTGTTCTTCATCCCATTTTTCAATCAACACAGTTAACAGGTCAATTTCATCTTCAAGGGTTTCGTTTTCCTTTTCGCCAACTAATTTTTCTAATATATTACAATACTCCCAGTACTGTTCTTCTGTTTTTATGATCTTATATTTTAGTGTTTCCATCCTGTATTTTTTTTAATACATCCTGCTATTGTATTGTTTGTTGGCCTTACATAGTTTGGTATACTCAGCATGTGTACCTATCAAGCAAATTGTAAGATGAACCCTTGTTCTGGCAAAATCATACTTTGCTATCAACCTGTAATTATTCCCACCAATATCAAAAACCACCCTTTCGCTTCCATTGCCCAATAAATCGGCTGAACCGAGCGCTGCTAATATATCTTCCGGCGTATTCCAATCAGCACTTTTGATCACTGTCAACCAAAGCCTGAAAGAGTTTTTACTAACAGCATGTTTTGCAATAAACTCTTCGACAGTTTTTTCTTTGATCAGGTGTACACGCGTACAATATTCAAAGATAAGCAATTGTTCGCATAATGCGAACTTTTATTTTACCCCGAAATCCATTTCCCTAAAAAGGGTATTTTATTAATTAACCATACCAGCGGCAATGTTATTATAAAACATATCAAGGCTGTTAACGGGATAGCAATAATAGGGGTGCAAAGCTTATAACTGATGCCAAACGGGTCATCCAAAAAATACAAAACAAGGGCATGGCCCAGGTAAATACCATAATTATATTTACCTGCAAAATCGCGTATCCGGATAATTACCGGCGGCACTTTAGGCACTGTAAGCTTAACTATAATAAAAATACTCGCCGAGAGCATTAACACGGCGGGGTTTACCGGTTCATAAAACATCGTACCCGGCCATAGTTTATAGGAGATCAGCCATCTTGAGCCAATCGCGATTAAGGCGATACTAAAAATAAATAATAAAATCATCCATAATCGCAGGTGTTTTACGTTGAAATCTTTAAAAGCCAGGTAATGCCCGAGCACTAAATAGCCGGCATAACCTGCAAAATAGTGCATATCAACAGCGGGGTTATAACGTGAAAGGTAGGGTTGAGTGATAAGCATCACGGCAAACCAAACTATTAAAAAGTAGAGTATTTCCTTTTCGGAAGCATTGCGTACAAACTTGCCGATAACCGGTATGAAAAAATACAGCCCGATGAGCATATACACATACCATAAATGGTACGAACTGCCGTATTTTAACAAATGCAGCACCTGTTTTATGTTTGCCCAGGCATCGTTGCCAAAAGTAATCTCTTCATTATACCACGAATACCAGACATAAACCAAACTCCAGAACAGGAATGGTATTACTACCCTTGTTAGGCGTTTTTTAAGAAAATCGCCAATTTCATATTCCCTGTGCAGCAACAACGCGCCGGTTATCATTACAAAGGCGGGGACTGCAAAACGAACCAACGCATTTAAAAAATCAGCCATCCACCAATCGTTCATCGGAACTTTGCCATATCCCATCAGCAGCGGCGCTGTACAATGCAATATAATAACCGCATATAAGGCTATCAACCTTAAATTACTTATCCAATCGATATTTCCGGGTTTGGCAGCAGGCATAATAAGTGGTAAAGAATTTTTAAAAATAGGATATTTTTAGGATGATGGGAACTTTACACCGAGACAAGGAAATCACATTTTAAATAGTGACTCTGAGGGGGCTCCGCTGGAGCCCGAATTTTCTCTTTTTCTGCATCTATAAACACGCGACTCCGCTGGAGTCGGGGGGGGGGTAAGAATATAGCTCCGGCAGGAGCATCCTTTTTATAGACAAGATGATTCCGCATTTTGGGCTCCGAAGGTGCCTCCTTTTTAAAAGCGACCTGACAGGCGAGTAAGGTACATGCTTTTTTATTTGCCCGGCTTTTCATATCTTAGGGACATATGGAAAACAGGAGACTAAGAAGAAGGCAACTCAATCGTTTTTTAAGGGCGTTGATTGAAACAGGCTTTATAATTTTCCTGTTTTACTCTAATTTATTAATGGGCGAATTTACCAAAACAGGGAATGCACGACATAAAAGCATCCTTTGGGCTGTTAATGACATTTTTACAACAACTAATTTTGAAATAGCCATTGCTGCTGCAATATTGGGCTATATGGTATTTGAATTTCTTCGGAAAAAGCTATGACCTTTTATTGTTTTCCTGCATAATAGGCTTCCAATTCTTTTAGTCTTTCAATTTGCCCCGGACGGGGATTGATAAATACCCTCACCCTTTTTACCATTGCATATGCATCGGCAAATGTTAGGCCTGTTTTTATTAAATAAGCCATGGCCATTGTTGGGCCACGGCCCAATCCCTGGCGGCAGTGTACATAAACTATCCCGTTGTGTTTAATTTCGTTATCTATAAAATCAGCGCCTTTTATCAGCACATCCAGCGGTGGCGGCGTGTTATCAACAGTGGGCAGGTGCAGGTATTTTATCCCTTCGTACACGGCATCACTATACGTATTATGCACCCGCATGTTTACTATGGCGGTTACACCGAGCGCTTTAAGTTTTCGTAGCCCCAATAAATTATACTGGCTTCCTAAAAATAAGTGTGCTGTTATTTGCGACCGGTTTAAACGTGGCAGGCCGGTGATGATGCGGTGTGCATTATCATACATATAATCTAAAACCAAACCTATACCAACGAATTTACTTTTTATGTTATTGAACATCCTGAAAGCTGAAGGCTTAAAGCGAAAAGCAGAAAGCGTACTGCATAGTTATTAATTTAAAAAGGAAATCACCTATCCTTTGTTTTATTTTAGCTGTTGCGTAATATAATCCATCGCCTGCTGAAAGGTTGCCACCCATATGTCCTTTTTATTGTTTTTAAGATATTCCAATAATTCCCTGTGCGATGCTGCCGGGGTGGTAATGTAATCACCGCCTACGCCATGAAACATAAAAATGCCCATACCGCTGCTTTGCTGCACCCTTTTAACAAAAGTGATAAGCTGTGCGCCGGTGGCATTATCCTCTACGCCATATGAAGGTATTTGTAACAGGTCGAGGTTTTTAAAATCGGTTACAACCGCATCAACATCGCCGCCAACCCGGGCATATTTTACAAGGCCGGCTTTGCGTAAAGTATCCACATAGCTTTTTCCGCCAATGGTTGTTTCTGCACACGGGTAGGCGTAGGTACGCGACGTTTTACCATCAACAGCATATAAAAAATCATTCATTGCGCCAATCTCACGCACAATGGTGTAGGGGGTGTAACTTTCGGATGCTACCGGGTTATCGTTCGAGTTCATGCAGGGATGATAAAGCGTGTGGTTTGCCAGTTCGAATCCCTTTTTACTTAATGCCCGCCATCTGGGGATGGTTACGTAATTAATATCACCCGTCAGAAAAAATGTGGCTTTAAATTTTGCTGAATCCAGTTGTGGGACAGCTACATCCAGTTGCGAACTTAGGGCATCATCATAAGTAAGTACAATAACCGCTTTTTTATGGTCGGGCCACGCAATTTTAGGCTGTGCATATGCTATAACATTTAATAGTAAAAAAAACAGGGTAAGCCTTTTCATGGGGTATTTTGAGTATAAATATTATGATGGGAAATTAATTAAAAATATTTTTAATTGCCTGATAATTAATCTTATTTTTCGATAAAAAATACAAAGTTATACAGGTTATTGCCAAACCTTTAATATCCATTTTCGTATAAAGGGTAAGGCCGCCCCGCTAAAAATATATCTTCTAAAATAAACTTATCCATAAAATTGCTGAAACATAATTTTAATAATTGAAACACAGGGGGCTGCGCCGGGTTGTTTATTTAAATAGTAAAACGATGCGATCATTTTGGGCAAGTATTATTGGTCGACCACCAGGGTTCTCATTAGAGGCACGCATCTTTAATGCCATTTGCCTTACCTCGGCGGTATGTTTATTTCTAACGTTTTTCTTAAACATCCTGCTTGGCATCCAGCAACTGGTTATTTTAATGGCGGCCATATTTATAATCGCGGTAATATGTTATTATTATGCCCGGTTTAAAATGAAGTTGAATGCTTGCGTTATTGTTTACATGATAGCCATAAACGGGTTGTTGATCGTAAACTTTAAATATAACTCGGGTATCAATGGGCCTACGCTTTTAATTTTCATACTTTCCTATTTCCTTACCCTATCTATTGTCCCTCAAAAACAATATTGGTTCTGGATACCCGTTAACCTGCTTATTGTTTTTTGCTTGTTGCTTATAGGGTATAAATACCCTGCAACCATTATAAATACCTATGCCGATACCAAGAGCCGTTTTATAGACGTCGGCAGCACCTATGTTTTTATAACGATATTTATTTTCCTGGTCACGGTTTATGTGAGGAAGGGTTACCGCACCGAACAAAAATTAGTTGAGCAAAAGGCCACCGAACTGGAGATTGCAAACGACACAAAGGATAAATTATTTTCTATCCTTGCCCACGACCTGCGGTCGCCGCTCGCTTCCATTCAAAATTACCTGGAGATATTGTCGGAATTTAATATCGATGAAACAGAAAGGTTGTCAATAAACAAGGCGCTTTTAAATTCTACACGCAATACACAGCAAATGCTTGGAAACCTGCTTTTCTGGAGCAGATCGCAAATGGAAGGTGTAACCGTAAACCTGGTTAAGCTTAACCTGAAAGAAATTTTACAAAGCACATTCCAGGTACACCAAACAATTGCTGAAGAAAAAGACATCCAGCTTACTGATAATTTAAAAAACGGTTGTCTTGTTATTGCTGACGCGGATATGTTGCAACTGATAGTGAGAAACTTAATAAACAACGCCATTAAATTTACAAGGCCGGGCGGCGAGATCATTGTATCAGATGATATTGTTGGCGACAATTGCCGCATCATTATAAAAGACAGCGGTATTGGTATTCCTTATCAACAACAGACTGATATTTTTTCATTAAAGGCAAGCTCAACCTTCGGCACTAAAAATGAAAAAGGTGTAGGGTTAGGTTTAGTACTGTGCAAAGAATTTACCGAATTGCAAAATGGCAGTATTTCATTTGAAAGCAAACCGGGAGTTGGGACTACCTTTTATGTTAGCTTTAAGCTCGCCCACGATGCAAGCAATAACAAAGTAGAGTTAGAAGAAAAGTTGGTTAAGGAAGCATAAACTTGCGATCACATGAACTTTAATACCCAAATTAACATTTCATTAATGACAACAGCTTGTCAGCAAGTAAAATATCCCTTTTATTAATATCTAATAACGAATTTCGAATAGTAAAGTTTCTTACCTCGTCATTCAAAATTCGTTATTGGGTGTTCGATATTAACGTTTACATTTTTATTTGCCAGTAGCAGAGATATTTATGGTTTT
>JABDCF010000030.1:0-32873 GCA_013288235.1 Bacteroidota bacterium
AGCTATAGTAACATCGGTGCTCCCGCTTACGGCAGCAGCCTGGGTTTGTCCTGATTGAACAGCTGACTGAGTTTGATTAGTTACCTGGCTGTTAATATTCGCTGCCTGGTTTTGTGTGGCCTGTACAGCGGCCTGGGTTTGGTTGCCCACCTGGGTTGTTACATTGGTGGCCTGGCTTACTATTTTTTGCGTAGTAGTTGCAGCAGTAACAGTTGGTAAAACTGCATGGGTTACAATTTTGGTTGCAGTTTGTGCGCCTATGTTGAGCTGCGCCATACTTGTTGTTGCCGTGAATATTAAGGTTGCAAAAGCCAGGGTTTTAATTACGTTTTTCATAATGTTGGTAAAATAAGTTTAACAATAAGTTATACCGGTACCTGATAGATATTTCGGATTCGGTGTTAAAAAATATTTTACAAAGTTTGTGCCATCAGCCTGAGTATTGGCAGTAAATGGCACGCGACACTATGCAGAACAGGAAAGTGAACAGATTTCTGTACATTTTTGGGCGATATTGAACCCTTCATTCTACAATATTAAATTAGAAGGCTTAAATAAATAAATGAGTGAACAACAAAATAATTCCGACTTCCGAAACTAAATTCCCAGAACCTGCTTTAATTTTACATACCCGGTTTTGCTTACAGGAATTTTTGCACCCGATTTCAGGATAGCCAGGTGGGCGTCTTTTTCATAAGGGTCTATGCGGGTAATTTGCTGTATAGCTATCATGTAAGAACGGTGAACGCGGACGAAGTATCGAGGATCGAGCGTTTGCTCAAAAAAGTTCATCGTTTTATTTTTAAGGTACGAACCTTCCGCGGTATAAACGCTTACATAGTCATCATCTGCGGCCAAATAAATAACATCCTGTACCGGGATGATCTTTACCTTGGTGCCAGTTTTAACCACAATGCGCTCGTGCTGTGCCGGCGAATTTGAAGCTTCCAGTAGTTCTTCAGTCTTTTTTGGTGAAGCTGCGCCGGGTGCTTGCGCCAGGTATTTTTCTATGGCTTTATTAAAGCGGTCTTTATTAAATGGCTTTAGCAGGTAATCAACCGCATGGGCCTCAAAAGCTTTTATGGCATATTCGTCAAACGCAGTAGTGAATATCACTGCCGGTTGGTGGTCAACAAGCTCCAGCATTTCAAAGCCATTTATTTTGGGCATCTGCACATCTAAAAATATAAGGTCGGGCTGGTGTTGCTGAATAGCTTTCAATCCTTCAAAACCATCGTTACATTCCTGCAAAACCTCTATCTGGTCAAAAGCCTGCAAATACTCCCTTACCACCATGCGGGCCAAAGGTTCATCATCAATAATTAAGGCGCTTTTCATAAATTACAGCTGCGGTACTTTTATAATAGTTGTAAATATATTATCATTTGCGTGAGTTTCCATCAAATCATTTCGTGCAAAAAGCAAATATAACCTTCGCTGTACCCCACGTAACCCAAAACCGGTACCTTGTTTAGGCCTCGAGGTTTGCGGATCATACGGGTTTTGTACCATTAATATCAGGTAACTGCCTTCCATCTCGGCCCTTATGCTCACTACAACGTCGCCGGTAGTATCATAAAGCCCGAATTTAATAGCATTTTCAACAATTGGCTGCAGCAGCATAGAGGGCAATATGGCCGCACCTGATTTTGTATCGCAGCTTATTTCGGTTTGCAGCCTATGCCCGAAACGTACTTTTTCAATATCCAGGTACAAGTTAAGGTGTTGCAGTTCATCAGTCAAGGGCACCTGCTGCTGATCGTCTTTTTTTAAAGTACCGCGTAAAAAATCCGAAAGCTGGTGTATCATCCTCCGGGCCTCATCGGGCTTGAAGCCTATCAGGGCATTGATAGAATTAAGGCTGTTGAATAAAAAATGCGGCTGTAACTGCTGGCGTAAGTTATATAACTCGGCATCCCGGGCAAGTTTTTCGGCTTCAGATTTACGCTTTTCATTTTCTTTCTGATCTATTTGCGAATACCAGATCATGCTGATCATCGCCATCCAGCCAATCGCTAAAAAAAATATATAAAAGCCCTTATGTATACCGACTGTATTAAAAAGTTGGTATAGGCCGGGCCGGTAGTTAAAAGCGGTAGCAGCCACCGGCAGCCTAAAGTGCAAATAGTGGCGAGGGCGCCACACCATATCAAAATATTAACATAACTGCCCTTGCCGGGTTGATAGTAACGCAGGTTGTTATTTATTAACCAGCAAGCCGCCGCCATTAATATAGAGCTGACCAAACCATCGGTGAAGGCAATGTACCATATAAATCCAAAACTATGGATGATATACGTTTGCAGGCCAATCCAGGCCACCCCGCAAAGTATCAATATTCCGTATAGTCTTGAAGATGTGGATTGTAATGCCATGTTGTAGTCCGAAAGTCCGAAAGCCGAAAAATCAGTTTATATTAAATTAGTTGTTAATATTTTCATTGATTGCCAGCTTCCTTAAAAGCTTCTGATATCGACTCCTGCAAAAATTGAAACTCCTTTAAGCACCAGCACCTTATCGCTTCCGGGTGTTGCTGTGCTTTTCATCCTTTTATCATCAATGCCGGCAAAAACAGCAGCCAAATCGGGCACAACCTGCCAGTGAGGGGGCACAATCATTTTAATGCCGCCAAATACTTGTGTTACATCAATCATTACGCGGCCATTAATATCGGCCTGGGTAAAGTCAATTTCGGCGCCACCAAAAATGTTAACTATTTCGCCGCCTTTAAAGTCTTTGGATAGGATGGTTTTTTTAACGCCTCCAAAAATAGATACGGCATCAAGATAGTCATCGCCAGTAGGCGGATAACTGGAAGGACCGGTAGGTGGAATAGTTGATGAAGCTTGATCGGCAGGCGGATTGTTGGGATCGAAGCTGGTTTGGGTCCGCCAATCCCATTTATGGCTGTAGTTCTTTCCCCAGCGCTCCTTATCGAAACGACTATGGCGCCTTAATATCATCCATAAACCAAAAGCAATGATGAGCAGCGGCCATTCTATGTCGCCGGCGCCATGTATGTTTTCGCCCAGTAAAAACACCAAGCCAACCAGTAGTAAAATAAATGATGTTGAATTATGGAAATTGCTCCTTGCGCCTATAAAAAGCCCCCAAAAAATCAACCACATTGGCCAGCTAAACAGCCAGTGGGGGATAAAAAAGAAGTCGAACTGCCGGAATAGCAGTACGCCGCCTACGGCGAGTAAAATTATCCCTGCCAGGGCTTTGCCATTGCGGGGATTGTTAGGGTATTCTATATTGTCGCTCATTATTATGCTATTTTAAAATCCTATCCAAAACTAAGGTAACATTATATGTATGCCAAACAAAAACTGGCAGTATATTTAAACTAATCGGTAAGGGGTAATAATATGTCGGTGAAAAAGTTGGTGGGTGTCGCTGTTTCTTCTATGTCCTTCGCCTGGATACAAATTATCGAGGATAAATTTTTTCTCATAATACTTAAAACGCACAAATTAATGGATTTAAAACATATTTTAGGGGCTTGTAATTATTTAAATGGAACAGGAATTTACTACTTCAATCGGCTTTAAAATTTTCTACGGCGCTGTAGCTGGCGTTGCATTCATTATCGCCGCATATCTTTTTACAAATTTCAGCTCAAACAGCTACGGGGCAGGGGTTTGTTTTGCTATCGTTCTGTCACCAATTGCCGTTGCTATCGCAGTAAACCTTTACAAAAGAAAACTTGTATTTTTTGATGACAGCGTGCGCTATAGCAGTATTTGGGGGACGAAAGAATTATTAAACAGCGATGTAAAGGGGTTTAGGATAGGTGAGAAAGCTATATTTATTGAACCGCTGCAAACCGGCTATTCACGGATAATGATACGGGATTATTTGAGCATTGGCAGTACAAAAGATCTTAAAGGCTCCCTGGAAAGCCGCTTTATCAATTTAGACAAAGCGGAATTTGAGCAGGAAAAAGAAGAAATATTAAAAGATACCGAACTTGGGCGTACCGAGGAGGACAGGGAAACAATATTAAAAAACGCCCGCAAATATGTAATGGTATTTAACTTTATAGCTATGGGGTTGTTTTTTCTGACTATATATTTTCACGGGAACAATTATTGGTTGCGCGTTATAGCGCTCATTTACCCATTAGCGGGCCTGGCATTAATGAAGATAAGCAAAGGCTTGATAAGATTATACGCAAAGAAAAGCAGCGCTTATCCAACGATTTTTATCGGCATGCTTTTCTCTTCAATTGTAGTATCAGTATTGTCGTTCATTGATACTAAAATTATAAGTTTCGATAACTTATGGGCCCCGTTGATAATGGTATTTATAGTTGTGTTTTCAGCGCTGTATTACCTTTCGATAAAATTGGCAAAAGCCCCGGTTTTACACCAGATCGCTTTTGTAATTATTATTTCAGGCGCTTACGCATTTGGGGGCACACTATTGTCAAATTCCCTGTTCGACCAATCAAAACCACAAATATTTTCGACAACTGTTACTGATCATCATATTACTAATGGTAAATCAACCAGCTACCATATTATTATTGGCGGATGGGACAACCGGCCCGAAGGAGAAAATATTTCGGTTTCATCATCATTTTATTACAATGCCCAGGTAGGCTCAATGGTAAAAGTTAATTTAAAAAAGGGCTTATTTAATGTTCCCTGGTATTTTATTTCTCAATAAATATGCAAAAAAAAAGCCGGGCAGTATAACAACCACCCGGCCCCTAACCACTTATAAAACCTAAACCATGCATTAAACTTCTTTATAATCACTGCCGTGATACGGAGCATCCACCGGCTTATTGTTATGCCGCATTACCATCCATGCGCCGACGCCAATAATGGCTACCGGCCATACTAAACGTTCCGAATTATCTACATTTTCAGTTAATAAAAATGCGGTACCTATCACGATCATCCATATCCATACGGGCTTCCTGAAATTGTATTTGCCGCCCATATAAACCCCGTAGGCGATGATCCACATTGGCCAGCTAAAAAGCCAGTGTGGTATAAAAAACATGTCGAACTGATCGATAAGTAACAGGCCGCCGATGATTACTATAATGATGCCGGCCATTGTTTTCCCGTTGTGGGAAGTATTTGGGTTGGATATGTTGGTTTCCATTGTTTTGAGTTTTAAATCTTACCCAAAAGTACGGCGCTATTAAAGGCGCGGCAATGAAATGTTGGCAAGGTGGTTATAGAAGTCGGCAGGGAAGGAGATATTGTCGGTGAATTGAGAGGGGTAAAACTTGCGAAGTTTCGAAAACTTCGCAAGTTTGGCGAAGGATTAAACCTCCGGCTCTTGCTGGCTTAAGCAATGAAAGCTGCCCAATCCCCATATAATATCAGTTGAACCAATACCAACAACTTTTCTATCAGGGAAACATGCCTGTAAAATATCCAGCGCCTTTTCATCCTTTTTCGACCGGTAGGTAGGCACAATAACCGCTGAATTGGCGATATAAAAATTGGCGTATGATGCCGGCAAACGCTGATCCTGGTAAATTACTTCATCTGGCATTGGCAATTCAACAATGTTTAGTTGTTTGCCATTAAGCAGGCGCATGGTTTTTAAAGTTTGCAGGTTTTCCTGCAGGATATGATAATTTTCGTCGTTTTTGTTTTCTTCAATAACAGTAACAACGGTATCCTCGTTTATAAAACGGGCAATATCGTCTATGTGGCCATCGGTATCATCGCCAATAATGCCATCGCCAAGCCATAAAACCTGCTCAACACCGTAATAATTTTGCAGGTAGCCCTCTATTTGCTGCAGGTTTAAATGCGGGTTTCGGTTTTTATTGAGCAAGCAGGCAGTACTGGTTAAAACAGTCCCTTTACCGTTGAAGTCAACCGAGCCGCCTTCCATTACAATACCGGGATGATATACCGGCAAGCCCAAACGTTCCCCAATTTTGGAGGGGATAACATCATCCAAATCAAAAGGAGGATATTTACCACCCCAGGCGTTATAACCCCAGTCTACAATTGCTTTTTGTTTTGTTTCAGGGTTGATCAAAAACGCAGGCCCATGATCGCGGCACCAGGCATCATTTGTTGGGAAATTGAAAAATTCAACTTTGGTTAAGTCGACACCAGCGGCTGTTAATTGCTGTTTGGCAAAGGCCATCATTTGTTCATCAGCGATGTTTATGCGCACCAATTCCCCCTCGGTCAATACTTTTATAAACTCACAATACTTTGGATAGATTAAACCAATTTTGCCCGGCCATGATTCTTCCTTATGCGGCCAGCTGAGCCAGGTAGCGGTGTGTTTTGCCCATTCGGCGGGGAAGTGGAAACCGTTTTGTCTCGGGTTGCTCATGGTTGATAGTTCATGGTTCATAGGTGGAATATTTGTTTCCCTTTGTTATTCAATCTCGTCTCTAACAGGTTGGCGTATAGGCATGGCGACGAGATTGCTTCGTCGTTCCTCCTCGCAATGACAAAATTTTATAGTTAATTAAGATTAATCTTCATCAAGAAATCGCTTCGTTATTGGCTGGTACGAATCAATCCGTCTGTCCCTCATAAAAGGCCAGTGGCTTCGGTAATAGTCAGATTTATCAAGATCAAGTTCCTGTACAACAACTTCTTCGTCGGTATGTGATGCCTGGTAAATTATTGTTCCGAAAGGATTTGAGAAAAACGACCCGCCCCAAAACTTTAGGCCAGCTTCTTCACCGGCGCGGTTCACACTTACCACATGCACTCCGTTTGCTACCGCGTGCGAACGCTGGATTGTTTGCCAGGCGTTGTATTGCTCAATATTGGTTTGCTCGTCTTGCGTTGTAGCCCAGCCAATTGCAGTCGGGTAAAATAATATTTCGGCGCCCATCAGGGACGTAATGCGGGCAGCCTCGGGGTACCATTGGTCCCAGCAAATGAGCACGCCGATGGTGGCATAATTAGTTTTAAAAACTTTATAGCCAAGATCGCCGGGTGTAAAATAAAATTTTTCATAAAAGCCGGGGTCATCAGGTATATGCATTTTGCGATACTTACCGAGGTAAGTGCCATCAGCATCTAAAACTGCCGTTGTGTTGTGGTAAAGCCCCTGTGCGCGTTTCTCGAATAATGAGGCAATGATCACCACATTCAATTCTGCTGCAATTGCCGACAGTGCATCCGTTGAAGGGCCGGGAATAGCTTCAGCAAGTTTAAAATTATCGTAATCTTCTACATCGCAAAAGTAAAGCGAGGTAAACAGTTCCTGTAAACAAACTATTTGGGCGCCTTTTTTCGCGGCTTCCCTTATTTTTACAATAGCTTTATTTAAATTTTCCTGCTTATCGGCAGTACAGGCCATTTGTACAAGCCCTACATTTACTTTGCTCATCCCGGTGAAATTTGCGCAAAAATAGGGTTTTTTATGTAGTCCGAAAGTCAGGAAAGTCCGAAAGTCGGAGAAGAAAAAAAATAATGCGAAAGTCGATAAGGTCGGGTAAGGTTAATTAAACCGGTTCTGCCTTCTGACTTTTCCGACTTTCTGACTTTTCCGACTCTGCCTCAATCAATCCGTTTACCTTATCTATAAGTTCTTCAATGCCAAAAGGTTTGGCAATTATAGCATCACATCCGCAGTTTAGCTGATCCGGATTGCCATCCAGGTATGCCGAACATAAAATAACCGGAATATTGTTCGACTGTATACTCGCTTTCATTTTACGGCAAATATCATCGCCTTTGTGGCCATTCAGATTATGATCCAGTATAACCAGGTCGGGCCGGTAAGCTTTTACAATTTCAATAAATTGTTTACTGTTTGTGGTGATGTTCACTTCAAATTTTTCATACAACAATACTTCTTTTACAACATCCAGTATGTCCTGGTTATCATCAAGCACTAATATCCGCTTTAGCATAATATAATAGTTTTGCAGGCGCCGGGAGTACGTCCCTAAATAACCGAACCTGTTATAAATAAGTGATTAATTGAAATTACTGCCGGTTCGACTCTTTGGTAAAGCCGATGGTTTAATGTTACTGCAATAATTAAACCCGCAATTTAAGCATGTAGCGTTTTTTTTTACATAATTAAACTACCTTTATCCTAATGTATAAAAGCAAATTGCTGTTTTATGGCGCCGGTATTGCCATTGGCGCGGGCGTTGGTTTTGCTATCAACAATTTAGCCATTGGCATGGGACTGGGTGCAGTCCTCGGGCTGATATTTGCCCGGAATTATCAAAGAAGGATTCAAAAATGATTTTTAAAAAAAAGGGGCGCCATTGACGCCCCTTGGTGTGTTATTATAGAGGGGTTATTATTTGCGCGGCGTACTGGATTTTTATGCCATCACGACGGGCTTCTTTAATGTCTTTTTAAGCCAGCTCAACTTATTTAAAACGAGGGTTGGACTAAGCGGGTGGCATTTGGTTTAAAGCAAATAATAAATAATTTTTTATATTATATTTCGGCTATATTTCCGGTGATACACACCATGTATATGGCGAATTATTATTATGATAAAACCCCTACTGATCGGTTTATTTGTTCTTTTTTCTTATACAGCATTTAGCCAAACCGGCGCCTTGCCCGGGGCCGATGGTAAAATAAAACCCGACGACAAAAGCAACGACGGCACCTCGTCATTTAAATTTGGCGTAAGCTATGAAAGCAATGATGTTTTTATGGGCCGTACAGATACAGTACGTACGCCCATGCTTGTGCCCGAAGTGAAATATACCTTAAAATCGGGCATCTACGTTTCGGGTAGCCTCGATTTTTTACCCAATAAGAAAAAGAAGCGGTTAGATGGCGGCGATGTTACAGCCGGCTACGATTTTGATATAACAGACGACCTTTCGGGCAGTGCATCATACGCCAAGCTTTTTTATAGCTCAACCAGTACACAAATTGCTGCCGCTATAAGCAGTACCTTTAATGCCAATTTTACCGATGATATCGGCGATATTGTTTCACCATCTATAAGTTCTGACTATAATCTAAATAAACAGGGCATTGGAAATGATGTTTTTGTGAATTTAGGGCTTACACACGATTTTACGACCGAAGGTGTATTTGGTGATAAGGATATTTTATTGATCTCGGCTACGGTAACCGTCAATACAGGTACGCAAAACTTTTACGATGAATATTTAACCAAAAAAAAGGTTAAAACAGCGAAACGTACAGCCGCTCAAAACGCCCTGTTGACCCAGTATATAAATAAATTGAGCCAATATTCGTTGCTTGACTATGAAATATCTGCCCCGGTTGAATATAAAAGCGGCCATTTTATATTTCAGTTTACCCCCACCTATGCAATAGTTAAAAAACCAATTGCCTAAAGAGATAGAAGCCAGGATATCAAACCAGCCATCTGTATTCTATTTCGAAACAGGCGTGTTTTTGAAGTTTTGAAGTAGTGATAGGGATTAAGAGTTAGAGATTAGGATAAAACCCCAATCTCTAACCTCTAATCACTGAAATTAAGCCCCGTAAGTTATACCCAAAGTAATAGGTACGTTTAACGCTTTTGAAATTATGCAATTAGCTTTTGCGCCTTCGGCAACTTCTTTAAATTTTTCTTCGCTAACACCTTCGATAGCCGATGCTTTTAACTCAAGATGAATACCGGTGATGCTTAATGCGGCCATATCAAGGTCTAAAATAGCATCGGTGCTAAGGTCGTTTGGTTTAAAACCTGCCTGGGTTAACATCGCACCAACGGCCATGGTAAAACAACCGGCATGGGCAGCTGCTATCAGTTCTTCCGGGTTGGTGCCAACGCCATCGGCAAAACGGGTTTTAAACGAGTACTGGGTGTTGTTTAATGTAGTGCTTTGAGTTGTGATCTCTCCTTTTCCTTCGGTAAGGGTGCCATTCCAATGGGCATGTGCTGTACGTTTCATAGTTTTTGTTTTTTTGGTAAAGATATATTTTTGACTGTTAAATTTGTGTTATTTGAAGACGCAAAGTGTTACGTTACTACCTGTTAAACTCAGGAATTACAAAACTGTGATTTATGCCTCCAATAAAGCCCAAAACCTCATCGTGCCCTGCTTGTGTCTCGGCGGATGTTATAAAATATTGCGGCACCTCATCAAAGGTTTGTAATAACGCTTTTTTAAACAACGCTATGTTTTGATCGGTTTTTACACTTGATTGTTTATCGGCTTTAGTAAATACCAAAACAAACGAAAGTCCTTTTTCACCAAGCCAGTTGCAAAATTCAAGGTCTATTTTTTGCGGTTCAAGGCGGCTGTCAATTAATACCATCACACATTGCAGGCTTTCACGCTTGTCCAGGTAAGTATGAATAAACTTACTCCAGTCTGCCTTTTTGCTTTTTGATGCACGGGCATAACCGTAGCCGGGCAAATCGACAATGTACCAGCTGTCGTTTATTAAAAAATGGTTTATCAGTTGCGTTTTGCCTGGCGTTTGCGATGTTTTAGCCAGCCCTTTTTTGCCCGTAAGCATATTAATAAGCGATGATTTGCCAACATTCGAGCGCCCGATAAAAGCATACTCCGCTTTCACCGGCGGCGGCAGCTTTGAAATTTGGGTGTTGCTGCAAATAAACTCTGCTGATTTAATGATCATGGGGCAAAGGTAGGGTTTTTAGATGTGAGATATGAGACGTGAGATATGAGATTAGTCCGAAAGTCAGTAAAGTCGGAAAGAAGCTGCAACTGATATTTCAATAAAATATTTAAGCCATATGGGAGAGATTTGATGAAGCTGGTCTTTCGGACTTTTCCGACTTTCCTGACTTTCGGACTATCTTTGCCACTAAATTTACAATCATCATACACAATAAGTTATATTAATACTTAAATTTGTATGTTTAAACATGTAATTTATGAACGATTATAAAATACCGGCACAAACACGCATAGGCCATGTACATTTAAAGGTGAGCGACCTGCAAAAGTCGTTGGATTTTTATTGTGGTTTATTGGGTTTTGATAAGATGATGCTATACGGCAACCAGGCTGCATTTATATCGGCAGGGGGCTACCACCACCATATTGGTTTAAACACCTGGCAAAGTAAAGGCGCCCCACCTGCACCTGAATATGCACCCGGGTTATACCATACTGCAATTTTATACCCCGAACGCAAAGACCTCGCTGCAATATTGCAGCGGCTGATAGATGCCAAATACCCTATAACCGGCGCATCAGACCATGGTGTATCTGAAGCAATTTATTTGGATGACCCTGATAAAAATGGTGTGGAGTTATACTGGGACAGGCCCCGCGAGCTTTGGCCATCGGATGACAATGGAATGTTGACCATGTTTACCCAGAGGCTGGATGTGGAAAACCTACTAAAGGAACTGGACCAGGATTAAACGGATTTGTAGGATTATTGGATTTTAATCCGGGAATCCAAAAACCCGTTTAATCCGGGTCAACAATTATTTCAAGTATGTGTTAATGTTATTATAAATTTGAAAAAAATGAAAGCAGCCGTTTTGAGCCAATTAGGCACAGCGCCCAGATATGAAGATTTCGCTGATCCTGAAATAAAAAATGACGACCAGGTTTTAATAGCCGTTAAAGCGGCATCTGTTAAAAATATTGATAAAGGCAGGGCCAGCGGAGCGCACTATGCCAGGCACACCGACCTGCCCGAAGTGGTAGGTATTGATGGGGTTGGGATTTTAGCCGATGGCACCCGTGTTTACGCTTTGGGGATAACCGGGATGATCGCCGAAAAGGCATTGATCAATAAAAATGATTATACTATCATCCCTGATGGGCTGGATAATGCATCGGCTGCGGCTTTACCAAATGCTGTTATGGGCGCAGCATTGGCACTGAAATATCGCGCCGAGGTAAAAGCTGGTGATGTAGTATTAATAAACGGGGCCACGGGCGTAACCGGGCAGGTTGCGGTACAGATAGCAAAATATTACGGTGCTAAAAAAGTGATAGCAACAGGCCGAAACCCCGAGTCGTTAAAATTATTATTGGAACTGGGCGCTGATGAAGTTATCTCGTTAAAGGACGATGACGAAACTATCGCAAAACAAATAAAAGAAATCCACGGCAGCACGCCTATAAACAGTGTTATTGATTATACATGGGGACATCCTGCCGAAATTATTTTAAATGCCCTTAAAGGCAGCAGCCTGCACCATATTTCCAGCAAGGTACGTTTTGTTACAGTGGGAGGTATGGCCGGCGATGAAATAAAACTTAGCTCTAACATTTTACGAAGCACAGCCATTGAAATTTTAGGATCGGGTTTTGGGAGCATATCCGGGGAGATCATGAAAAAATTGCCTCACGAAATTTTACCCGAAATGCTGCAGCTTGCCGCCGATGGCAAACTTAAAATTGAAACCGTTACAGCGCCACTCAAAGATATTGAAACTGCATGGAACGAGCATGTACCTGCAGGTAAAAGATTGGTTATTGTGATATAATTGACCTACAGACTTCCGAAGTTTTCGAAACTTCGGAAGTCTTTCACGTTCTTAAGCTTTCTGCTTTCGCCTTTAAGCTTTTACCTTCGGTCTCACCCCTTCATAACCATCTTCTCAGGGTCCCAATGCATGGGGACGTTTTTGAAGTAGCTGTCGTTACACAATAGGGCAGGGGCAGCAGCACGGTAACCAAAGGTGGCATCTTCAACAACTTTGCCGTTATTGCGGATGGCGGTGAAAAAGTTATTAAAGTGGTCGTAAGGGCCTCCTAAGTAACCTTTTTCGGCTTCAAAGCTAATTTCTTCGGGAGGCAGCATACGTTTCCTTTCGGGGTTGGTATCGCCGCTCATTTTCATTTTATCGGTATAAAACGGATCGGTACTTTCAAAAAGCTTGTTTCTTTTGAGCACCACTTTGTCCCAGGTAATATCCATTGCGCCTTCGCTGCCAACCAGCCGTAAATAAGTTGAGCCGCTGGTGCCATCAACAAAATTGCACCGTAACGAAAGGTTAAAGGCAGGATGGACAGCAGTTTGACCATAATCAAAGGTGCCCAGTAGTACATCTGGTACTTCGCGGCCATCGTTCCAGAAACGGAGGCCGCCGGCAGCATAAATTTTTTCGGGCCCGAAAGAGCCGGTAACAAAATGCAGGCTCGAGAACAGGTGGACAAACAGATCGCCGCACATGCCAGTGCCGTAATCGGTATAGTTTCTCCATCTAAAAAAACGCTTTTCATCAAACGGCCGTTTGTGCGTATTGCTTACATACGTTTCCCAATCAACAGTTTGCGGCGAGGCATCGGCAGGGATAGGGTATTGCCATACCTCAACCGGTGAGCGCCTTGCCCAAAACCCCTCGGCGTAATTGAGCTGCCCTATGGCGCCGCTTTTTAATAGTTCTTTTGCTTTTTCGTTCCCAAGCGATGATACCCCCTGGCTGCCCACCTGGAAAATCTTGCCCGTTTCCTGCTGTGCCTTTATAACCGCCGGGCCTTCATTGATGCTGTGTACCATCGGTTTTTCGCAATACACATGTTTGCCTGCATGCAGGGCATCGATGGAGATAGTTTGGTGCCAAAAATCGGGGGTGCCTATAATTACAGCATCAATATCCTTGCGGTTTAGTATCTCTTTATAAATTTTGGTGGTGAAAATATCCGCGCCCCAGCGTTTTTTGGCATCCGCCAGGCGGCCGTCGTACAAATCGCAAACGGCAACCAGCTTTACGCCGGGAACCTGCAAAGCGGTATCGGTATCTGATGACCCTTGTCCGCCAGCGCCTATTAAGGCCAAATTTATTTGATCATTTGGGCCGATGCCGGTGAGGCGTTTCAAATATGCAAACGGCCTTGCACTATGACCAGCGGCTAATACATTTGATCCAATAGCGGCGGCGGCAGTCGCTGTACCAAGCTTTTTAAGGAAGCCGCGACGAGAGGAGGTTTGTTTCATTTTGGATTTACGATTTACGATTTCGGAATTATAATATTTTTAAATATATGCATCGGTTGACGATTGTGGAAAATATATTCCAAATATTATCTATAAATATCAAATAGGAGATTTGAACACCGTTTGGTTATCAATCGCAAATCCAACATCCCAAATCCTGCAATAAATCCGAAATCGTAAATCGTAATTCGTAAATTCGATTAGCTATCTTTGCCGCAATGAGCAAAACCGTAATTCCGTATGCCGCCGACCAGGGCACAAAAAAAGAGCAGGTGGCCGATATGTTTAATAACATTTCAAAAACCTATGATTTTTTAAACCACTTTTTATCGCTGGGTATCGATGTTATCTGGCGTAAAAAAGCTATAAACGAGTTAAAAAAAGACCAGCCAAAATTAATATTGGATGTAGCAACCGGCACTGGCGATTTCGCTTTTGAAGCGTTGTCTATCCTGAAACCCGAAAAAATTATCGGTGTTGATATATCGCAGGGGATGCTTGATATCGCGCAGCAAAAAATTATAAAACGGGGGTTGAGTGATAAGTTCGAGGTAAAACTTGGTGATTCGGAAAAGCTGCCATTTGGTGAAAACCAATTTGATGCTGTTACTGTCGCCTATGGCGTGCGCAATTTTGAAAACCTTGAATTGGGACTTGTTGATATACAACGCGTATTAAAACCGGGCGGAAAAGCCGTGGTGCTGGAGTTTTCGAAACCGAAGGTTTTCCCGGTAAAGCAGTTGTATAAACTGTATTTTAATTATATTACACCCGCAATTGGTAAATTATTTTCGAAAGATGCAAGGGCTTACACCTATTTGCCGGAGTCGGTAGCGGCTTTTCCGGATGGGGAAGGCTTTATCGCGGTGATGGGCAAAGCAGGTTTTAAAAATACCAAATGCCGCCCTTTAGCGTTTGGTATCTGTTCAATATATACTGGCATTAAATGATTAAAACCTGGTACTTAACCATTATTTTATTTTTATTGGGCAGTAATTTGTTGCTTGCGCAGGTGCCCCCTGCCTGGGGCGGCGGGGCCGACCAGAATGACCTTAGCTTTGGCTTTTCTTTTGCCTACGTTAGCAGTTACTTTAAAATTGTTAAAAAGCCCGACTGGCGTAATCCATATTTTGATCCCGGCGTAAATAAAAACATAACTGATTTTGTGAATAGTATTACTTCGGTGCCATTGCCCGGGTTTTCCATAGGCTTCATAACACGTTACAGGTTAACAGATCACCTGGAAGCGCGGGGGACGCCTTCACTGGTATTTGCTGATCGCGACCTTACTTATGATTACGCTACACCATCACAGGATGTAGCAAAACAAATTCAAACAACAACGGTGGATTTTCCCCTGTCGCTAAAATTAAGATCCGACAGGATAAATAATTTCAGAGCATACATATTAGGCGGCGTAAAATATAGCCAGGCGATTGGAAAGGGAAATAACATATCCGGCGACCTTAACCCTCTTGACCAATTGCCAAAAAACGTAACCGGTTTTGGATCCTACGAAGCCGCTTTAGGCTGCGATATTTATTTCGAATTTTTTAAGCTATCGCCCGAAATAAAAATTTCCAATTCATTCGGCAATGTACTTGTCCCCGGTACCGATCCATATTCGACACCAATCAGCAAACTATCATTACATACCATAATGTTTAGTTTGATTTTTGAATAGATGTGGAGATCCTTCTGCCGCACATCACTTTCATTGCCAATAAATGACAAGTTATTGCAACTAAAAACATAATTTCGCTGCGATAGTTACCTATACATGAGTAAAATTGCATTAATAACAGGCGCTACCTCGGGGATAGGCGAAGCTTGTGCCCATTTATTTGCCCGCGAGAAGTATAATCTTGTACTAACAGGCCGTAGGGAAGACCGGTTGGAGAAACTGGCCAAAAAATTAAATACGAAATTTAATATTGAAGTTGCCGTTTCTGCATTTGATGTAAGGGACAGGGAACAGGTTATAAATAGCCTTGATGAACTGCCTGCAAAATGGAAAAAAGTAAACGTATTGATAAACAATGCCGGTTTAAGCCAGGGGCTTGACCCTATACAAAATGGCAGCTATGATGATTGGGATACCATGATTGATACCAATATTAAAGGCTTGCTATATGTAAGTAAGGTAGTATCAAACTGGATGGTGGCCAATAATGCAGGCCATATTATAAATATAGGGTCGATAGCAGGTAAAGAAGTTTATCCCAACGGAAACGTATATTGTGCAACGAAAGCAGCTGTTGATGCGCTGAATAAAGCGATGCGTATCGACCTGGTATCCCATGGCATAAGGGTTACGGGCATACACCCCGGCGCTGTAGAAACCGAATTTTCGGAAGTGCGCTTTAAAGGCGATAAAGACCGTGCTAAAAAAGTTTATGATGGCTTTGAACCGTTGGTTGCTGCCGATATTGCCGAAACAATTTGGTTTGCCGTATCGCGCCCGGCGCATGTAAATATTAATGAGCTAATAATAATGCCAACAGCACAAGCCTCGGCAGCAATAATTTCGCGTAAGTAAAAAATCCAAAATAATAAATCAATCCGAAACGGCGAAGCCCTCTTGAGCACAACTGAAAAATTAACAAAAAGCGAAAAATCGAAATCCGAAATAATTCAACCCATGTCACTAATCAATAAAATAGACCAGGATATAAAACAAGCCATGCTGGCTAAGCAAGCCGACCGCCTTCGGGGCCTCAGAGCTATAAAATCCGCATTACTTTTAGCAAGGACCGAAAAAGGCGCAGCAGAGGAAATATCTGAAGAAGCTGAAATTAAAGTGCTTCAAAAACTGATAAAACAACGCAAAGAATCGGCTGATATTTACAAAGCACAAAACCGCGATGACCTTTACCAGATTGAAATGGAAGAAATGAAGGTGATTGAACCCTATCTGCCACAGCAAATGACCCGTTTTGAAATTGAGGGCTATTTGCAGGAATTAATAAGCCGTGTGGGGGCAACATCAGTTAGCGATATGGGTAAAGTGATGGGGATTGCCAGTAAAGAATTAGCCGGGCAGGCCGATGGAAGAACAATATCAGAAGTGGTGAAGCAGTTATTGGGTTAATTGGTTGATTAGGTGAGTTGTTGATTAAGTTGATTAAGTGAGTGGTTGTTTGAGAATAGTTGACTTAATCAACTCAATAAACTCAATAAACCCAACCAACTATTTAACTAAATAATGTTGTA
This sequence comes from Bacteroidota bacterium, assembly GCA_013288235.1. Lineage (GTDB taxonomy): Bacteria > Bacteroidota > Bacteroidia > Sphingobacteriales > Sphingobacteriaceae > Mucilaginibacter. Next base: position 17,052 of record JABDCF010000030.1, read on the forward strand.
ACTCAACTTCAATAAACTATTTTTATAGCGGGATATTCAAATTTTTAAATCGAATGGAAATCCAGGGTGGCTTTTTTAAATTAAACTTTACAAATTTATATGGACTTCGTACTTAAAGAGGAAAACGGTTTCAGTTATATCGATGAGGGCGAAGGAGAGGTTTTGTTATGCTTACATGGCTTAATGGGCGCATTAAGCAACTGGGGGAAAGTAATTGAAGATTTTAAATCGGAATATAGGGTAATTATACCCATATTGCCAATTTACGATCTGCCGTTGTTAACCACGGGGGTAAAAACAATGGCCAAATACGTTCACAAATTTATCAGGTATAAGCAATTGTCTGATATAACATTATGCGGCAATTCATTAGGGGGGCATGTTGCATTGATATATGTATTGTCGCACCCCGAAATGATAAAATCGCTGGTGTTAACCGGTAGTTCCGGGCTTTATGAAAACGCATTTGGCGGCTCGTTCCCGAGGCGCGGAAGTTATGATTTCATAAAAGAAAAGGTTGAATATACCTTTTACGACCCTGCGGTAGCAACCAAAGAGCTTGTTGATGACGTATTTAGGATAATAAATGATCGCCACAGCGTTATAAGGATACTGGCAATGGCAAAATCGGCCATTAGGCATAATATGAAAAAAGACCTGCACGAGATCAATATGCCGGTGGCGTTGATATGGGGTAAGGATGATAAAATTACACCACCTGAGGTGGCTATTGAATTTCATGAAGAACTGCCAGATTCTGAATTGTACTGGATAGACCATTGCGGCCACGCGCCAATGATGGAACAACCTGAAGAGTTTAACAAGATATTAAAAGGGTTTTTAGAAAAAATAAAAGTATAATATGCTTGCAATTGAACTGATAGCTGATTCAATACCTCCGGTAAATACTTCTGACACCATTCAGAAAGTTATTGACCGTATGGTAGAATTTCGCATCAGGCATTTGCCAATTGTAAACGAAGAACAGTTTTTGGGTTTGCTTGCTGAGGATGACCTTGTTGGCGAAACAAACTACCAAACACCTATTGGTGCATTGGCCCTTTCATTGGTTAACCCCTATGTGCTGGAAGACCAGCATATATATGACGTTATACGCATGTTTTACGAGCGGCAGCTAACCATTGTGCCAGTATTGGATGCTAAAAAAAATTACCTTGGGCTAATTTCCATTAATGCCCTTACTGAATATTTTGCACACCTTACATCAGTTGATAAGCCGGGCGGGATCATTGTATTGGAGATCAATAATAAAAATAACTCGCTGGCGCACATGTCGCAAATTGTTGAGTCGGATAATGCGCAGGTATTAAGCTCTTACGTGCAGTCATTTCCGGATTCAACCCGTTTGGAAGTAACACTTAAAGTAAATAAGCAGGATATTTCAGCCATTATTTCTACCTTTTTGCGGTATGAATATACTATAAAGGCAACTTTTAATCATAGCAGCGATAACGATAATTCAAGGGACCGTTATGATTCGTTGATGAATTACCTTAATCTTTAGAATGTCATTAGTCATTTGTTATTAGTCATTGGTGTAATTTGGAATGAAAATTTAAAGATTTAATCTGCTTATCATAAACATCCATTGCCTGAATGACCAATGACTACTGACCACTGACTAATAACCAAATGAATATAGCTATCTACGGCAGGCAGTTTAACGATCCGGTAGTATTACCGTATATCCAGCAGGTATTTGACAGTCTTGCACAGCATGGGGTCGAAATTTATGTTCACCAGCAGCTACATAGTTATTTACAGGATAATATCAGCGAGGTACAATATAATGTGCTTGGCGCCGATGATAAAATAAAAGGCTTTATCGATCTTTTTTTAACCCTCGGTGGTGATGGTACCCTGCTTGATATGGTTTCTTTGATCCGCGATTCGGGTATACCTATCATAGGTATTAACTTCGGCAGGCTCGGGTTTTTGGCCAGCATTAACAAAAACGATATTGCTGCCGCCATACACGCAGTGGTAAATAAACAATTTACACTGGACAGCCGCGAACTGCTAAGTATAAACTCGGACCTTGAAATTTTTGGCGACGATAATTTTGCCCTTAATGATATTACCATCCACAAGCGCGATGACTCGGCGATGATAACCACCCATGTTTTTTTAAACGAAGAGTTTTTAAACTCCTATTGGGGCGATGGTATTATTATCTCCACTTCAACAGGTTCTACAGCTTACTCGTTAAGTTGCGGGGGGCCAATCATCTTCCCCGAATCAAACAGCATTGTGTTAACACCTGTTGCACCCCATAACTTAAATGTAAGGCCTATTATATTACCGGATAGCTGTACATTGGCTTTTGACGTTGAATGCCGCAGCGCTAATTACCTGGTTTCGTGCGATTCGCGCACGGCGGTGATTGAAAAAACCATGCGTTTTAAGGTAAATAAAGCTGGGTTTAAGTTAAATCTGATACGTTTAAATAATGAAAGTTACTTATCAACGTTAAGAAACAAACTTTTGTGGGGCCTTGATGCCCGCAATTACTAAATTTGCAGGATGCCCAAATTTTTACTTTTTATACTTTTACTTTTTTTCTGTTGTGGTGTGAAGGCACAAACCTGGGAAATTGGGCTTGGCGCCGGCGGCTCAGGGTATATGGGCGACCTTAATCCAAGTAACCCCGTTAAAGTTAGCGGCCCCTCGGCCAGCTTGTTTGTGATACGTAATTTCGACGGGTATTTTTCAATAAGGGGAAGTTATACAGTAGGTACCATCAGCGCTGCCGACAGTAACTCCAGCAGTCAGCAATTTCGCGAACGTAATTTAAGTTTCACCACCACTTTGCTGGAGGCAAGTGTTGTGGGCCAGTTTAACTTTTTGGATTATATCCCCCAAATAAGCCGCAGTAATTTTACACCGTACCTGTATTTCGGGTTTGCCGCTGTAAACTATTATCCCACAACCATATACCAGGGTGTTAAATATGGTTTACGGGGCGCCGAAACCGAAGGTGAAAAACCTTATCCAACCATGGCTTTTTCTTTTCCCTATGGGGCCGGTTTTAAGTATAACATTTTTGGCGCATTTACCCTTGGCGCCGAGATAGGCTACCGTAACCCCAATACCGATTACCTTGACGATGTAAGCGGCACCTACCCGAAGAAAGATTTATTGCACAATACGACCGGCGGCGGGCTATCAGACCCCTCCGGCGAAAAAACCGGGATTTATATTGGCACACCTGGTTCACAACGCGGCGATGGCAACCCGCGGGATACCTACTTTTTTACACAGGTAACGCTATCGTTTACTTTTATAAGCCAGAAGTGTTATTTTCATTGATGGGGGCGGTAGGTTCCATGTGCATGCTGGCTACTTGTCAGCGGGGCACGAGTAGCCATTGCCCGCCTGGCCTGCCCGTCATACTCGCCAGAAGGAGACGGACAGTAGATTGTATACTATATACTGCCTCATTTTTTTAGTAAGGCGCCAATGACTAAAGCAGTTCCAACAATTCCCGAAAAGGAAACTATAAAAACAAGAAAACATACAGCCATATCTAAGGTTATGCTAAGATTAAATGGCTTATATTCCGTGGAAATAATGTATTCATAGCGTTTTTTTTTAACGTAAATGAGATCGGATAAAAAAGAAATCAATATTATTACAATAACAATTAGAATCCCAATTTGGGAAACGTCGAAGAGGTTTTTACGAAAAAGTAGAAAATAAGTGATTTCAGTTATAATAACTAAAATCAAGCCTACATTTAAACCTGAGATCGAAACTGCCTGTGCCAATTGCCTTCTCCGCCACGATTCATCCATGTTTCTTCTCCGGTAATATGCCATCGGATAAAAAACCATAAAATCAATAAATCTCATATTACAATAATAAACAAAATACTTACTTTTAATGACAGTTCCTCGTGCCCCGTTGCCAGGTAGCAACTATACAGGTCATCCTATCCATTTGCCAAAGTAATATCTCCGTTACCAAATTTATATTTCGTGCTGATTGTCGCTTAAAAGTACATCGCTAAAACCGATAAAGCAAACGTATAATCATTGGTAGCGGCAACCTGTCAGAGCGTGTAACGGGTAGCCTTTACGCTTTTGAGCTGCCTGTCATATTCTGGCACATACGGCTATCTGTCAGCGTGGTACGGGTCGCCTTTCCGCTTTTGGCCTCCTGTCAAACTATGTTCGTAAAGTTCCTGTCGGGTCAATTTTTGTTTCTTTGGTTCCATATGGGTTTAAATTATATCGCATTTTGCGAAAGTTGGCCCGCGAAGAATATGACAACTAAGCTACAAAAGTTGTGTGTGGAAATTGCCCGCGTAGCACCATCTTTGCAGCATAGATCAGCATCGATTTTTTATAAAAATGGCTTTTTAAGGCTGGAATGCATAGATCGCAAGGACCGCGAGGGTGTTTAATATTTTTAGCAATATGGAGTTCTGCAACCAATAACACCGGGCAAGGATCGGATCATTTATTTATTATATAGACAACCTGGCGGTCGTTTATGACGTCTTAAAAGAAACCCTTGGTTTGGCTGAGTGCAGTAAGAAGGGACAGGAGGTCCCTGCCTTCGAATATTTGCCTTTTGCAACAAATTCAAGGTAAGGCTTGTCTTTTAGTTATGATGCAACTTAAAACGGGTGAGTTTTTTGGTGATACGGATCGCTTTAAGCGGTTCACAAAGAGTTTGCGGCATATAAAATTTACAAAAATAAAAGCCAGGCAATAAAATAATAATTAGGGAGAACTGTTTGAAGTATTATAAAAATTGCCTGATCTGTGAAGAGGGAATTAATTTTTTTGCCTAATGAGAATAAAATACATTACAATTCCTTCAGGGAACATCGCTGAAGAAGAAACTTTTTTTGTGAAATTTTTAGGGTTTAAGCATACGGGTGAGCTGGAATTATGGCCAAACGTACATTGTAAGTTGTTAAGTAATAACGATACCGACATACATGTAGCGATCATCCCAGGAAGATGTATGTTGAACCAGAAGTCTGTTATCATTCTTAACACTGAAAATTGTCTCAAACAATATCATGAAATTATTAAAAACGGAGTGGTTTTTAATCATAAACCTTACTACGTTTCTGCAGGGATGATAGCAGAATTTACGGATAAGGAAGGAAATCAATTTATTTTACTGGAAGAAAGATCGTATACAGAGGAGGAGGAAGCATGGAAAATGTGTTAAAATTAAGTAACGAAAATCGTATTTGTTCAAGTAAACTAACTTATAAAAATGTAACCGAGGTTAACAATAACTTTAGTTTACATGTCAATTTTGACGGGAATGAAAAATTCGTTTTAAATAAGAAAAAATTGCGGTTGTTCCCTCACACTTTCCTGGCGATTAACCCGGGAACGCTTTATTCTGATATCATTGACTCAGGTAGCCCTGTTCAAAAACTTTCAATAAGTTTTGGCAAAGGGTTTATGGATGATTTTAAGACATCCTTTCTAAAAAAGGATAGTTCTTTTCCGGATAATTATGGAAACCACCTGCCTTCACAAAACTTAGCTTTCAATGAAACTATTTTTCCGCTGTTCGGGGACCTCAAATATAATATAGAGCATTTAGCAGTTTTGGTAAGGTCAAACTGTAAGGATGAATTATTATTAAATGAATTCCTCTATCATATTTTACTAAATTATTATACGCTTTACCAAAAAGATGTGCTTTTTGTAGAAGAAAGCCTTAAAGATCTTCAATTTGTAACCCGTAAAGAAATCTACAGGCGGCTTAGCCTTGCCAAAGAATATTTATATTCAAATTTTGATCAAAAAATAAATATATACGAATTGTCAACATACTCATGTATGTCGGCAACGCATCTTATCCGCTCGTTCAGGCAGGCATATCATACCACACCCCACCAATTTCTGATGAACATAAGGCTAAAACATGCCGAATTTTTGCTTAAAAACACATCGTATCCGATCAATAAAATTGTAAATACTGTTGGGCTCGATTCTCCAAGTACATTTATTAAGTTGTTCAAAATACGCCGTAAAATCACTCCGCTCAAATATAGGGCTTCGCATCATGTGATTAAATAAAGTGCCGATATTGGTTTTTTTCGAATACTTTACTTCTAATCAAGTAGCTAATTTTGCCCGTAATGAGCCGTTTGTTAAAAACGATCAGTTAATAGTTAATTAAAGGATTGCAGCGCGAGGCGGGCAATCCTTTTTTATTTATAAACTTCCGGCAATCCCCCAGCTTGTCATCGCACTTCCAATTTGGTCATTTCGGAATATTTAGTGCTATCATTTTGCTTTAAAATTACAAGTTCAAATATATTAATACTTAAAGTCGACAAGATTACGAAAATCTATTAACTGAAACCTCACTTTTATGAACCGTTGCACGTCATTTCAACTTTACAATATTAGCGTCAGTTTTGAAGGGTTTGACGATGGCTAACAGGCGTTTACTAAATTGAGTAGTCTTATTTTCACAAATGCGCGGGCACATCACGGACCAATTACCGGCCTGGTTACAGTGAAAAAAGACCACCTTCCGATTCCAGGTAGATCAGTGAAAATTAAGGGGGCAGACAACTTTGTTGCGAGGTAACCAAAAGGAAGATATTCCAATATAATCTTCGGGCTATCTAAACTTCAATTTTCCTTTTTTGGCGCAAACATTTCAATACGCCACTACAGGGGAAACAAAATATTCAAAAATAAATCATTTTAAAATTCATTAACATGAACAAAAAAATACTTTTAATTATAGGGTTATGCCTGGTGTTTTTCTGCCAGGCATTTGCCCAAAACCGCACAGTTACCGGTACTGTAACGGGCAAAGACGATGGCTTAGGCATTCCGGGAGCAACAGTAAAGGTAAAAGGGACGCAAAATGGCACACAAACCAATACTGCAGGCAAATACACTATAAGTGTGCCTGACGGCGCTGTATTGGAATTTAGCTTTATCGGTTATTTGCCGGTACAGCTAACCGTGCAGGGAGATGTATTGAATGCGGTGCTTACACCAGCAACCAATGAGCTTAACGAGGTGGTAGTAACCGCCAATGATATTAAGAGAGATAAAAGAACTTTGGGTTACTCTGCGCCAATCGTAAATAGCAAGGAGCTAACAGAGGGCGGCAACCCAAGCGCACTTACCTCATTAACCGGCCTTGTTGCAGGTGTTAACATCACTTCAACATCAAATACGCCGGGCAGCTCAACCAGGATCGTTCTTCGCGGTGGGTCGTCTATTACCGGTAACAACCAGGCTTTATTGGTTGTTGACGGGGTCCCTATTGATAATTCAAGTATCATAGGCGGCGCAAGCAGCTTAACGGCGGTTGATTTTGGAAACAGGGGCAATGATATTGATCCGAATGATATAGCATCTATCACAGTGCTAAAAGGGCCTGCAGCGGCAGCTCTTTATGGCTCAAGGGCATCCAATGGAGCGCTGATGATCACTACCAAATCGGGTGCAAAAAATGGAAAAAAATTAGAGATAACGCTTAACTCTACCAATACATTTTCATCAGTTTTGAAATTACCTACTTTTCAAAATGAGTATGGCCAGGGGTTCATGTCGGGTTCGGCTACAAGCCCCGGCTACGTTACCGGCATAAATGACGCCAGTGATAATTTTAGCTGGGGAGCGCCCTTTACCGGAAAGGTAGAACCCTGGGGGCAGGACATTAACGGCGTTACCCAAAGCAAGCCATATTCGGCCTTGCCAAATAATATTAAAGATTTTTTTAAGACCGGTTTTGCCGCCGACAACAATGTTGGTATCTCATCGGGCGATGAGAAAAACAACTTTTATTTAGGCTTAAACTCGTTAAATTCCGATGGTATATTTCCGGGGAGCAACGACGACACTTATGATAAATATGGGGTAAGGTTTAATGGTAAAGCTACGCTTGCAAACAATTTTACCGCAAGTATTAATTTTAACTACAATAAAATCCAGGCAAATACACCTTCCGGCGGACAAGGTGCAAACAGTATATGGAATAACTTAATGCAAACGCCAAGGGATATCCCAATTAATACCATGGGAAACCTTAACAATCCGTATAATGGGTATAATTCTGTTAATGATACGTATGGTTTTTATGGTGCATTTACTGTAAACCCATATTATATTCTTCAAAACTTTAGTAACCTTGATGATGTTAACCGTGTTACCGGCGCCTTTAACCTGGCCTGGAAACCCGTTAAGTGGTTAAATATAGTAGAACGAGTAGGTGTGGATTCATACTCGGACCGCAGGAAGCTTATAGCACCCAAGTACCAATTTGAGCCTGCTGACGAATCGGGAAGCAATCTATGGGGCCCGATTGTTAATAATGGATCTTACGAAGTGGACCAGATCAATGTAAACGAGGTGGTGCATGATTTGATGGTTACTGCAACCCATGATTTTGGCAAAGATTTTCATGCATCCTTATTATTGGGCAATAATATCAGGGAACGCTCTGTCAATTCCAATTTTACAAGCACTAATACCAGCGGTGGTTTAGTAGTTCCCGGATTTTACAACCTTGAAAACAGCAACGGCCCCGTAGATGTAATTACCGACAATATTTCAATACAAAGACTGGTAGGTTTTTACGCTGATTTAAATCTTTCGTATAAAGACTACCTGTTTTTAGAGGGTACATTAAGAAACGACAGGTCCTCTACCTTGCCTTTAGATAACTACTCTTATTATTATCCAAGCGTAAGCGGTTCATTTGTATTTAGCGAATTGCTTAAAAACACAGGTATTGCCAACGTTTTAAGTTACGGTAAATTACGGGCAAGTTTTGCGCAGGTAGGTAGCGATACAAATCCTTACGAATTGACAACCACTTATGGAAAAACTACTGTTAGCGGTTCCTTTGGTAATACTACCTTTCCATTCGGAAATGTTCCGGCATATCAAATTGGATCAGTCCTTGGCAATGCTGAGCTCAAACCGGAGCAAACAAGCTCATTTGAAATTGGTACAGAGTTAGCATTTTTGCAAAGCAGGCTTTCCTTCGATTTTAGCTATTATGTTAACGATTCAAAAAACCAGATCTTAGCCATCCCGATCCCTAACTCAACAGGATATAGTTCCAGTGAGGTAAACGCAGGCGAGATCCAAAATAAAGGCATCGAGTTAACTATCAACGGCACCCCTATTCAAACCAGTGATTTCACCTGGACCATATTCGGCACATTTACCAAAAACAGGAGTGATGTACTATCCCTGCCAAATGGCGTTTCGCAGATAACGATAGGTGGTTTCGGCGGTATGGCAGAAGTTGCTGCTAAAGGGTTGCCTTATGGAGAATTTTACGGGATAACAAACCAAAAAGATGCACAGGGAAGAACCATTATAAATCCGGCTACCGGGCAACCGATACCTACAACATCAGCCCAATACTTAGGGTCATATGAACCTAAATTTCAAACGTCATTAGGCACAAACTTCAAATACAAAAATTTTGCTTTAAATGTGTTGTTTGATGTTAAACACGGCGGCGTATTATATTCAGACACTAAAGCCCTTACAGACTTCGTAGGAACAGGGATTGAAACCGGCGGCCCGCGATATGGCCAGCCTTTCCCTAATTCGGTTACCGTTGATGCTGCAGGCAAAAGTACCCCCAATACAACCATACCCTATTCTGTATATAATTATTATACAAGCGTAGAACCAGTTGGGATGAACGTTATTGACGCATCGTATATCAAGATGCGCAGCGCCAGCATATCTTATACTTTTAGCAAAACGCAATTGAGGAGCCTGCCGTTTGGTGCATTAACCATTGGGCTATTTGGAAACAACCTGTTTTTATGGACGCCAAAATCAAATGCATACGTAGATCCTGAAGTAAACTCAAGTGGCGCAGGAAACGAGCAGGGGTTAGATTTTGCAGCAAACCCATCAGTGCGTAACTATGGTATCAATTTAAAAGTTTCATTCTAAATAATAAACATCATGACCAAAAAATATAAATTAAATTTAAAGCAAGCCTTATTTATAGGGCTTGTAGCTGCGGCCGGGTTTTCGGGCTGTAAAAAATATTTGGATACAAATCAGAACCCAAATAACCCGGCCAGCGTTGAGCCTTCATTGCTTTTGCCTACCACACAGGCAGCCCTTAGCCAGGTAGTAGGTAACTCTTTCCAGGTATTTGGCAATATTTGGGCCCAATATTGGACCCAAAGCCCGCTGGCGTCACAATATAAAACCATGGATCAATACGCCTCTGTTGGTACCGATTTTGACGGCCCATGGCGTAACCTATACACAGTTGCGTTAGTAAACGCCGACCTGATCATAAGTAACCCAACATCATCAGCTAATCTAAAAGGTATTGCATACCTCATGAAGGCTTATGGGTTTCAGCTGGCAACTGATGCTTTTGGTGATGTGCCGCTTTCGCAGGCGTTACAACCCACTAAGTACACAAACCCTAAATATGATAGCCAACAGGCAGTTTATGACAGCGTATTTGTGTACATTAACAGGGCAATACCTTTGCTTAATGCAACAAACTCCCTTAATCCCGGAGCGCAGGATATGATATTTCAAGGTAATATGGCCCAGTGGGTGGCTTTTGCCAATACACTTGAACTTAGGGCGTACTTACGATTAGCTATAGAAGATCCCGCTACTGCCCAGGCTGGTATTAAGGCGTTGTACGCAACTAATCCTAACTTTTTAACGGCAGATGCAACCATAACCTACATACCTACCGGTGGCAACCAAAACCCGTTTTACAATGAAGAGGTTGCATTAGGCGGAACTCAAAATGTGGTGGCAAGCTCAACAGCTGTAAACGCCTTTAACAAAAATAGTGATCCACGCTTACAACAATTTTATGTGATATATAATAACCCTGCACAGGATTCTCTTGAATCAATCCCGCAGGGAAGTTACCTGGCATTCAACCAAAAGATAGTTTCCACACCGTCGCCATTGGTGGGCGCCAGGGCAATTGACCCTACCTCTGCTACTGCGCCGGTTAAACTGATTTCTGCCGCTGAAAGTTCTTTTTTACAAGCTGAGGCCGTTGCCCGGGGCTGGGCTACAGGCGACGTGCCAACTTTATACAAAGCCGGTATAGCAGCGAGCTTTGCTGCCACGGGAGCAGGAGACCCGACAGCGTATATTAATACAGCGCCAGACGGAATATTAGCTTTAAATGCTGCAGTTAGCGTTAACGACAAGGTTAAAGCTATTATTACACAAAAGTATTATGCAATGTGTGGTTTCCAGGGTTTTGAGGCATGGACCGAATGGAGAAGAACAGGTTATCCTACTTTCTTTGTTCAGTCTGCGGCATCGATAATTGCCGCCGGGCAAATGCCGTTGCGTATGCTGTACCCTAACTCAGAATTAACTTCAAATTTGAGTTATCCGGGAACTGTTCCTATTTATAAACCCGTTGGGTGGGGGCTTGCAAACCCATAATTTAACAAATTACTAAGCATAAAGGAGGCTGTCCCGAAAGGGATAGCCTCTTTTACTTTTGCACGGAATTTGTTTTCGGTTGCATTGTTGGGAATAATATAGGTAATTTGGTTTTTGGATTATGCACCTTTGCAAACGGGGCACGAGGTAGACATTGCCCGCTTGAGTTGCCCGTTATACCCACGCCAGGATACATAGTTTGTTACCTGTCAGCGGGGCACGAGTAGCCATTGCCCGCCTGGCCTGCCCGTCATACTCGCCAGAGGAGGGATGAAGTTCTGCCAGCAGTAATTAAAAATAAAGATGGCAGCTATAGCGTTAAACACATAAGCCCCTCAGATAATAGGGGAGCTGGAGGATCGCTGGGTCAACAAATAAAGACACTGCCTAATGGAACAAAAGTTAGAATTATAGTTGTTGATTAAATGAAATACACGGATTTATTAATTAACTCTAATGATTTTGATTCAAAATCGTTATTGACGAAAGAATCTATTGAAAAAGTTGAAAGTATACTTTCTGACTATAGTTATTTTAGTTTTATAGAGAAAGTAAATGGGGGATTTTTTTATGACTATTCTCTTCAGCTATATTCAATCAACACATCATTCGAATTTCACGATATAATAAAAGTGAATGAAGTTATAAAAAAAGAATATGGGGGAATTGTAGCCGATGATTTCTTTTTTGGTCAAGAAATCTTTGGCAATCAATTTGGTTATTCAAATGACGGCATAATTTTTTTGAATTCGGAAACAGGAGAAAGAGAAAAAATTGCTAACAATTTTGATGATTGGATTGAGGTGTTGAAAGCTGATTTAGATTATTTAACAGGAAAGAATATTGCAAAGGTGTGGAACAATTCTAATGTCTCATTTACGCCAAATGAAAGACTTTACCCCAAAAAGCCATTTGTGATGGGGGGAGAATATAAAATTGAAAACTTGTTTCCATTAGGATATCCAAAATATATTAGTGCTTATGCCAACATTGCAAATCAGATTCATAATCTTCCTAATGGCACTAAGCTTAAATTAAAAATAATAGAATAACTGGACGCTGCCCCTATGTTCGTAGTTTGCTTGTAACGCTGTACGAACGTCTATGACTTCGGACGGCTATGGTTGCAGTTTGCAACTGCAATAACGAAATGTAAGATTGAAAGATGAAGCCTGGCCGCCATTTTGCGGACGGGCCTTGCTACTTAATGTGCGGAGACTTTTGTGGTTTTATAAAACATTTTTTAACTGAATGCAAAAATAGAAGTATTGATTATCAAATATTTATACGTAAATTTATTGGCGTGTTGTTGTGAAATGAACGCTGAACATGAATGGTGGCCTATTATTTTAAAGGCTTTGCGGGATATTAGCCAAAAGAACCTTTCAGCATATTTTAAGCTTCATATCGATCCATAAACCTATTGAAAACTATTACTCATTTGAAACAGCGGCAAATACATCGCAATTAAAATAACGCCAACAATAATCCCTAAAAAGATAATGATCAGTGGCTCCATCATGCTGCTAAGCGTGGATGTTTTGTATTCAACTTCTTCGATATATTGTTCGGAAATTTTACCCTGCTGAGCGTAGTTTGCGCGGAATGCTGCGTACCCGCGAGGGAAATATCCGATATTTTTTAATTGCAAACTAAATATTATCCGATATTTTTTAAATTGAAACTAATAATTATCGGAAAATCATTTAACAATGCTTATAATACAAGATGAAATAATGAGTGCGTTATTTCCTGTTTTTTTCAACTGTTAATTTTTAATTAACTGGTTACCAGTTATTAGTGTATTTATAAGTTGGAGTGTTGTTGTGAAGTGAACGCTTATTGCATCATTGTTGCAATAAATATAACTCGCATTCGTTTTAAAGATAATTAACCAATTATGTAACCTTAATCTTTAAAACCATGGCCGAGTTAAATTCCACCCCGTCAAGATCAAGTGGCAAACACTCCAAAAAGAGGGTGCCGCTCCGTGTCGACCTTACTGCAATGGTCGACCTTGCCTTTTTGCTGATCACATTTTTTATGCTCACCACCACGCTTTCAAAACGAAGGATAATGCCGGTGGCGGTGCCCACAAAAGATGCAACGCCAATGCCAGACCCTGAAACACGTACCATGAGCCTTTGCCTTGGCAAAAACAACCGCCTGGTATGGTATTTAGGTATGCCCGAGAAGCCCCTAACCGTGCCGCAGCAGATAGGCTACGGCGCCGATTTGCAAAAGGCCATTAAAGAACTTAGTGATAAAATATTCAAATCATCCGGAAAAGATATCATCGTATTGGTAAAACCATCGGATCATTCCGTTTATGAAAATCTTGTTGAAACGTTTGACGAGCTGAATAACCAGCAGGTTCAAACCTACAGCCTGGCCAGCATCCTGCCAAAGGATGTTGAGCGTTTAAAACAGGGCGGGATATATTAAAAAGTCAGAAGTCGGAAGTTCGAAGTCGGAAGTCAGAAAGGATTGCGGGCTTCGGACGTCCTCATTTTACTATATAGCCCCTTTTTTTCTTCCGGACTTTACTGACTTTCGGACTTCCGGACTTCTTCAAAATACTTTTCCTTCCGCATACTAAAAAAACTGCAATTAAGTTTTACCTTTGTCCCCTGAAAAATTTAGCCCGAATTTTGAAAAAACGGGCTAAAAATAAGGTTGGTTTTAATAATTGATTAAATCAAAAGCAAATAATGCAGGGTATTTTGTTGATAAACTTCAACAAATAACCCTTTTACAAGTCGAAATTATGGCTTTTAATGATCGATAATAATGGGATATAAGGATCAGATTGATTTGTCGAAATTACCAAAGCATGTAGCCATCATTATGGACGGCAACGGGCGGTGGGCAAAAGAAAAAGGCAAATTAAGGATATTTGGACACCATAGCGGGGTAAATTCGGTGAGGGCGGTTGTTGAAGGCGCAGTTGACCTTAAAGTGCAATATTTAACCCTTTATACTTTTTCAACAGAGAACTGGAACAGGCCGAAACTGGAAGTTATGGCCATTATGGAGTTGATGGTTAGCACAATTCATAAGGAAATAGGAAACTTTATGGAGAAAAACGTGCGTTTGCAGGCTATTGGCGATTTGGAAATGTTACCGCAAAAATGCTATAACGAATTGATGAATGCTATCGACAAGACCTCGGCCAACACCGGCCTTGTGCTTACCCTGGCATTGAGCTATAGTTCGCGTCGTGAAATTTTAAGTGCCGTTAAAAGTATTGCCGGCAAAGTTCAGCGGGGCGAATTAAAAATAGAAGATATTGATGAAGAGATTTTTGAAGAGAACTTATTTACAAAAGGTATGCCCAACCCTGAGCTAATGATCAGGACGAGCGGCGAATATCGTATAAGTAATTATTTACTTTGGCAAATTGCTTATGCCGAACTGTACTTCACATCAAAATTATGGCCTGATTTCCGTAAGGAAGATTTCTTTGAAGCGATCCTCGATTATCAGAAACGGGAGCGCCGTTTTGGTATGACAAGTGAGCAGGTCAACTAAATTTTTACTTTTAACACTTTTTAACAACTGTATAAATTATTTTTAGCCCACTAAAATATTCGAATGAATAAATTTCTTTTTGCTATTCTTTTCTCTATAATGAGTACCGCAGCGCTGGCCCAGGTTTCAAACCAGCAGAGGTATCCGCTGTCAAAATCGTCGTTACCTGCTGATAGTTTAAGTTATCTGGAACCCAAAGATTATATAATAGGGGGCATTTCAATTACCGGTACCAAATACCTGGATAAGGATGTACTGTTACAAATATCGAAGTTAAATAAAGGTGACAAGATAAATTTACCGGGCGAGGCTAACGCCAATGTGGTTAAAAATTTATATCAGCAAAATTTATTTGACGATGTACAATTGAATGTCACAAAAATAAACCTCGATACCATTTACCTGGAAATAGCTGTGGTTGAGCGCCCGCGTTTATCACGGTTGCACCTTAGCGGCGTACGTAAAGGCGAAATTGAAGATGTACAGAAATTACTGTCGGACAAGACCGGTAAAATTGTAAATCAAAATACATTAAGCACTATTACCGCTATAATTAAGAAACATTACAGCGAAAAAGGCTTTTTGAATACTACGGTAACTATTAATGAGCGACGGGACCCGGGTGATGCAAATAGTGTGATACTTAATGTCAAGATAGACAAGAAGCAGAAAGTAATGATCACCGAGGTTACTTTCCAGGGTAACACAGCATTCTCGCAAAAAAAACTCCGTAAGTATTTGTCAAAAACACGTACGCGCAAGTTTTATAACATATTTGGCTCCCGTAAGTTTAAGCAGGACAAGTACGATGAGGATAAAACAAACCTTATCGAAAAAATGCAGGGCAAGGGTT
>JABDCF010000030.1:32883-34997 GCA_013288235.1 Bacteroidota bacterium
ATACGGTTTTTAAAACAGGCGAAAATACCGTAGGCGTAAGGATCAAATTATTTGAAGGGCAAAAATATTATTTTGGCAACATAAAATGGTCGGGAAATGCAAAATATCCGACCGCAATTCTCCAAAAAATATTAAAAATACAAAAGGGTCAAGTTTTCAGCGAAGAGGAACTAAACAAAAGGTTAACAGGGCCAACACCAAATGACGATGATGTTTCATCATTTTATTTGAACGATGGTTATTTAACCTACCAGGCCGATCCGGTACAAACTAAAATTTATAATGACACGGTTGACCTTGACATCAGGGTATACGAAGGCCCCCAATACACCATTAACCGGGTTATACTGAAAGGTAATGATGTTACCAATGATAAGGTGGTTATGCGTGAGATCAGGACCAAACCGGGCCAGAAATTCAATAAGGCACTGTTGATCCGCAGTACACGTGAAATAGGCCAGCTTGGTAATTTTGACGACCAAAAAACGGAGCCGAAACCTACAAACATTAACCCGCAGGACGGAACCGTTGATATTGTTTATAACGTTGTAGAAAAACCATCAGACCAGATAGAGCTTTCGGGCGGTTTTGGAGGCGGGCAGTTAGTTGGTACGCTGGGTCTTACCTTCAATAACTTTTCTTTGCGGAATATCTTCCATTTAAAGGATTATAAACCATTACCAAAAGGCGATGGTCAAAAGTTAAGCCTTAGGGGACAATCCAGTGGCCGTACATACCAAAATTATTCCTTTACTTTTTCAGAACCCTGGCTTGGTGGTAAAAAACCTATATATTTTGCATTTACCGCCTATACCCAGTTAAGTTCAACCGGCCAATATTATGCTGTAACAGATCCGTTGTATAATAATTTGCGTATAAATGGTGTGGGTATTACCCTTGGTAAGCGCTTAAACTGGCCCGACAACTATTTCCAGTTAAATTATTCGTTAAACGTAGATCACTACAATCTTGATAACTATACCGGTTATTTATTTTCAAACGGTACATCATATAATATTAAGCTAACGCAGGAATTAACCCGTAATTCGCTTGATGCGCCGATTTACCCTACTACCGGTTCAAATATCAAACTGACATTACAAGGCACACCACCGTATTCGTTATTTAATAATATCGATTATGCAATTGCTACCCAGGAGCAGATATACCATTGGGTTGAATATTATAAAGCTAAATTTGATGCACAATGGTTTACCAAGATAACCGGAAAACTGGTACTGATGTCGCAGGTGAGGTTTGGATTTTTGGGTGAGTATAATTCATATGTACCGGCATCGCCTTTCGAAAGGTTTAAATTGGGTGGCGACGGCATGCAGAGTTACCAGTTTTTGCAGGGAAGCGATATTGTTGGCCTGAGAGGTTATCAAAACTTTACCATCATCCCGGTAGGTACAAATTATACTGCTGATACAAACCCAGGTAGTTCAATTTACGATAAATTCACCTTCGAAATACGACATCCTGTTATTCAAAGTCAGTCTGCAACAATATTTATGTTAGCTTTTGCAGAAGGCGGAAATGTTTGGAATTCTTTTAATACTTTTGATCCGTTTAATGTTAGGCGGTCGGTTGGTATTGGAGCGAGAGTGTTTTTACCTATTTTTGGGTTGCTTGGACTTGACTATGGGTACGGCTTTGATGCAATCCCCGGTATACCGGGCGCAAACAAAGGCCAGTTCAGCTTTTCAATATCGCAAAGCTTAAACGGCGGATTTAATTAATTTGCGCAATAGTGTGATGAAAAAGGTATTATTAATAATAGGTTTTACGTTCATGTCGCTAACAGCTGCATTTGCGCAACGTTTCGCTTTTGTTGATTCTGACTACATTCTGAAACACATGCCGGAGTACGCTTCGGCACAGAGGCAACTGGAGGCACTGTCGGCACAATGGCAAAAAGAAGTAGATCAGCGCTACCAGGAAATTGACCGTTTATATAAAGCATACCAGGCCGACCAGGTTTTAATGACAGCGGATATGAAAAAACGCCGTGAAGCTGAAATTGCTGATAAGGAAAGGACCGCCAAAGAGTTTCAGAACCAAAAAATTTGGACCCAATGGTGAGCTTGAACAAAAAAGCACCTCGACCATTA
>JABDCF010000030.1:35069-36853 GCA_013288235.1 Bacteroidota bacterium
TGAGCTTTAACAAAAAAGCACCTCGACCATTAAGCCCATACAGGAAAAAATGGCCAAAGCAATACAGGCAGTTGCCGAAAACGATAACCTTGATATGATATTTGATAAAAACAGCGAAGTTATAATGTTATACGCCAACCCGCGTTATGATAAAAGCTCGGATGTAATAATAAAGCTGGGATTAAAGCCCGGTGTATTTGCAAAATAAATTTTTTAAATTACAATAATCCCACTATTTTTAAACACAGAAAACAGAAATGAAAAAACTATTTAAAGTTGCTTTAGTTGCAGTTTGCATGTTATTTGTAGGCAACTTTGCCAAAGCACAAGCTAAGATCGGATATGTTAATTTCACCGAATTGGTGCGTAGCATGCCCGAATTTAAGACTGTTCAAACCCAGATAGAGAGCTATCAAAAACAATTTCTTGATCAGCTTACTACTATGAATAATACTTTCCAGACTGAAGCCAAAGATTTTCAGACACAAAGTGCAACCATGACTGATGCCGTACGTACCGCAAAACAAACTGAATTGCAGGACATGCAGAAACGCATCCAGGATTATCAAAATAATGCACAACAACAGGTGGATGCTAAATCAAGCGAGCTTTTTAAACCTTTATCAGACAAGGCCCGCGCGGCGCTTTCAGAAGTAGCAAAAGAAAAAGGTTATTCTTATGTACTTGATTCATCACAAGTTCAGTTGCTTGTGTCGCCTGATGGTGACGATTTGATGGTGCCTGTAAAAACTAAATTAGGCTTAAAATAATTAGTTATTATAATTGTATTACAAAAGCGCCCTGATATACGGGGCGCTTTTTTTATTTTTGTGCCGATGCTAAACAACAAACCTATTGGGATATTCGATTCCGGCTATGGTGGCCTTACTGTTTTCCGCTCGATATTTCAGCAACTCCCGGCTTATGATTATATTTATTTAGGCGATACTGCCAGGGCGCCCTACGGCAACCGCTCATTTCAAACTATCCATCAATATACCTGGGAATGCGTGCAGTGGCTTTTTAAACAAGGCTGCCCGCTGGTGATTTTAGCCTGTAATACAGCATCATCCAAAGCGCTGCGTACTATACAGCAAAGGGATTTGCAAAACGAAGATCCATCGAAAAGGGTGCTTGGCGTTATCCGGCCAACTGCCGAAGTGATTGGCGATTATACAAAAACAAAGGAGATAGGGGTATTAGGCACAAAAGGTACAGTACAATCGGGCTCGTATGTTATAGAGATAGGCCACTTTTTTCCCGAGGTTAAGGTTCGCCAACAGGCTTGTCCGCTTTGGGTGCCCCTTATTGAAAACGGCGAACATGATAAGCCGGGTGCTGATTATTTTGTAAAAAAGTACCTGGACCAGGCACTGGCGCAATCTGCCAATATAGATACCATTTTACTGGCCTGCACCCATTACCCTTTGCTGCAGGAAAAGATAAAAGCATATTTGCCTGCCAATATCCAAACCATATCACAAGGGGATATTGTGGCAAAAAGCCTCGTCGATTATTTGCAGCGGCATCCCGAAATGGAAAGTATGCTTACAAAAAATAGCACGCAACAATTTTTTACCACAACTGATGATACCTCTGATTTTGATCATTATGCGGAGATTTTTTTTTGCAGGTAAGGTGAAGTCGGCTTTTGCCGAGATAAAGTGTTGATGGTTGATTAAGTTGGATTGGGTTGAATAAGTGAGCGGTTGTTTCGTGCCCGGATTAAGCTATCCCGGCAAAGCATCCTACATTTATAACTACTTAACCAATCAACTTAATCT
>JABDCF010000031.1 GCA_013288235.1 Bacteroidota bacterium
CTGCATAGCCACGAAAGTGTTAATGAACTAAATGAAATTAATAAATGAGTACACAACATCCCTGGCACCAGGTTTCACCGGGTAATGATATTCCTGAAATTGTACATGCTATAATTGAGATACCCAAAGGCTCGAAGGCTAAGTATGAGATAGATAAAGAATCGGGTTTATTAAAGCTTGACCGGGTTTTGTTTTCGTCGGTGATGTACCCGGCAAATTATGGCTTTATCCCGCAAACCTATTGTGATGACAACGACCCATTAGATATCCTGGTGCTTTGTTCAATAGATGTATTCCCGATGTCTATTATCGAAGCAAAGGTAATTGGCGTAATGCACATGGTGGATAATGGCGAACAGGATGACAAGATCATAGCGGTAGCGAAAAACGACATGTCGATAAACTATATTAATGATCTTGCAGAGTTGCCGCCCCATGTGATGGTTGAGATAGTACGCTTTTTTAAAGATTATAAAAAACTGGAAGGCAAAAATGTCACTATTGAGCACTTGCTTGGAAAACGCTACGCCCTCAAAGTGATAAAAGAGGGCCTGGAATTGTATAACGCTACTTTTCCTGAACATCAATAATTAATGTATGGGGCCTGAACTCGAAATAAACGGTTATTACCTTTTCCTTACCTTCTTCCTGGTTTTGCTGAATGGCTTTTTTGTAGCCGCCGAATTTGCCATGGTGAGGGTACGTGGCTCGCAGGTCGAAATTAAAGCTAAAACCGGCAGCCCTGTAGCAAAAGTGGCCCGCGGCATACTGCACAACCTCGATGGTTATCTTGCCGCAACCCAATTAGGCATTACTATCGCATCGTTAGGCTTAGGTTGGGTTGGCCAGGATGTGGTTACCAAAATGATGCTGAATTTTTTTATGTTCTGCGGGGTAACTATTAAATCTTCTTTTATTATCAATACCAGTCATGTTGTTGCCTTTGCTTTTATTACCATTTTACATATTGTATTCGGTGAGTTAGCGCCAAAATCAATTGCTATACAGCGGTCTGTGCGCACAGTGATGACCATTTCCCTCCCGCTCAGGTTCTTTTTTGTGGTTTTCAGGCCTTTAATTTGGTTATTAAATGGCTTCGCAAATTTTATTTTAAAGCTTTTGGGGATCAAGCCCGTACAGGGGGAAACATCGCATAGCTCGGAGGAGTTACAATACCTGCTTGACCAGGGTAAGCAAACCGGGGCATTGGATTCAACCGAACATGAGCTGATTCAGAATGTTTTTGATTTTAATGAGCGGGTGGTTAAAAATATCATGGTACCGCGCACCAAAATTTCGGGGGTGGATATCAATACCTCGGAAGACGAACTGCTTGAACTGGTGATAACAGAAGGGTATTCGCGCATACCTGTTTATGATGACGTAATTGATAAAATTATAGGCATTGTACATGCCAAAGACCTTTTGCCGCTACTGGCGCATAATGAAGAAATTATTTTAAAAAATATTATCCGTAAGCCCTATTTTGTTCCGGAAACAAAAAAAATCAACGATCTGATGGCTGAATTGCAGCAAAAGCGCATACAAATAGCTATTGTATTGGACGAATTTGGAGGCACCGCGGGCATGGTTACCCTTGAAGATATAGTTGAAGAACTTGTTGGCGATATACAGGATGAGTACGACGAAGAAAAGCCAATAGTTGAAAAAATAAACGACCGCGAATTTATTGTAAACGCGCTTGCTCCTATTTATGATGTAAACGGTCACCTGCCGCATGATTTGCCCGAAGATGGCGACTTTGATACCGTATCAGGATGGTTGGGCGATATTTTTGGTAAGATACCCGATGTTGGCGAACAGAAAGAATCAAACGGATATAATATTACTGTATTAAAAAAATCCGACCAAAACATTGAATCGGTTAAGCTTGAACTGCTGATAAATGAAGAAGATGCTGTAGATTTACATTAAAGCCAAAAGCCGAAGGCTGAAAGCTTAATGCGTTCGGTTTTGTGCTTTCGGCTTTTAGCTTTTAGCTTTATGCTTTTTTACACCCCTGATATTGACCTATCGCACCCGCAATATTTTCTGAACGAAGAAGAAAGTAAACATTGCATCCGCGTGCTCCGCCTTGAAACAGGCGATGAAGTACAGCTAATTGACGGAAAAGGCGGTTTGTACAATGCCACTATAAAGGATGCCCATCCAAAAAGAACTATCCTTCAAATAAATTCGGTCATTTCGTCGTTTAATAAAAGGAACCACTACTTGCACATAGCGGTAGCACCTACCAAAAATATTGAGCGCATGGAGTGGTTTTTAGAGAAAGCGACAGAGATAGGGATCGATGAGATCACACCCATCATCTGCCAGCGGTCCGAACGTAAAGAGGTAAAGGTGGAAAGGCTTAACAAAATAATCACATCGGCAATAAAGCAATCTATTAAAGCTTACCATCCCCTTTTAAATGAAGCGGTAAGCTATAACCAGCTATTGGCAAAGCCTTTTGAAGGGCAGAAATTTATTGCACACTGCGAAAAAGGCGATAAAACGAGCCTTCAGGACGCTCTTGTTAAGCAAGGAAAATATTTGGTATTGATAGGCCCCGAAGGTGATTTTACGCCTGGTGAAATTGACAGTGCTTTGCAAAATGATTTTAAAGCGATAACTTTAGGCGAAAGCCGTTTAAGAACCGAGACGGCTGCGTTAGAGGCTTGTTTTGAGGTGAATTTTTTAAACAGGATGGGTTAGTGAATGGTTGATTGGGTTGATTAAGTGAGTAGTTTATTGAGTTGGATTTGGAAGATTGAGATTAAGGGAATATTTCTTACCCCTCTTTTTTGCCTGCAAAAGAGAGGGTGGTCGAGCGAAGCAACGACCGGGTGAGTAGAATATGCGAGCGGCGTTTACGTAAGTGTATTTACCTAACCGCATGGCGCAGAGTCTACTCGCCCTCCCGACCTTCGGTTGGGACTTCGCTTGTCGACCCTCTCTGCGACAAGTCGTAAAGAGTGTAAAAAGGCATTCCTATTTATTAATTGCCATTATCTTCGTCCCGTAGGGACGTTTGGTTGGTAGAAAAATAAATACAGCGCGATGCGTTCCATCGGAACGCCTGGTGAAATGTAAGCCAACCAGGCTTATAAATGCTGTTTTTGGTTTGAACGAAATATGTATTGAATATATGAAGAAGCTTGTTTTTGTAATTAGTGCTTTTATATTGATTGGTGTATTTAGCAGCTTTAATGTGCCGCCTACCTATAAAATGGCCAAGCTCAAATATAATGGCGGCGGCGATTGGTATGGCGACAGGACTGCATTACCCAACCTGATAAAGTTTTGTAACGAAAACTTAAAAACAAATTTCCAGCCGGAAGATGAGGTGGTGGATGTTGGCAGCGCAGAACTGTTTAACTATCCTTTTATTTTTATGACCGGCCATGGTAATGTGATATTTTCAGACCAGGAAGCATTGAATTTACGCAAATACTTAATAGGTGGCGGCTTTTTGCACGTTTGCGATAATTATGGCCTCGATGAATTTATCCGAAGGGAGATGAAAAAAGTTTTCCCGGAGCTTGAATTTGTGGAACTGCCGCTAAACCATCCTATCTATCATCAAAAATACAGTTTCCCCATGGGCCTGCCAAAGGTACATGAGCATGATGGAAAACGTGCACAAGGCTTTGGGTTGATATATAGAGGCCGCCTGGTATGCTTTTACGACTACCAATGCGACCTTGGCAACGGCTGGGAAGATTATGGCACCTACGCCGGCGATACGCAGGAAACACGCGTTAAGGCATTAAAAATGGGCGCCAATTTGGTACAGTACGCATTAACACAATAAGGACCGCTGATTTAATTGATTTCGATGATGACGCTGATGTCTATATTTATTATAAATCCGTTATTTGTCAAAGGTTATCTCAATTCTCATATCTAACATCTCATATCTAAAAGAATGCTCCAGGTAAAAGTAAATGGCAATTATAATTTCGAAGTTGATAAAAACGGCGAAAGGTTAACGATCAATGGCGATAAGGTGACAGCCGACACCAAACAGCTAAATGCAAACGCCTGGCATATTATTAATAACCTGCAATCATACAATGTGGAAGTTATCAGCTTTAACAGTGCTGAAAAAACAGCTGAAATTAAAGTGAACAACAATATTTACAAGGTAACAGCAAAAGACCAGTTCGATATTTTACTTGATAAATTAGGACTAAGCAACTTAAATGCGGCCAAAGTAAGCGAGATTAAAGCGCCGATGCCCGGTATGGTACTCAAGGTATTTGTAAACGAAGGGATGGAAATAAAAAAAGGCGACAACCTTTTTATTCTGGAGGCCATGAAAATGGAAAACATTATTAAAGCCCCTGCCGATGTAACCGTAAAAACGGTAAAAATAAAGCCCGGCGATAAAGTAGAAAAAGGGCAAATTTTGATGCTATTTTAGGCACACTTTCCCCACACAGGCATCCAAAAGTAAAATGCCCCGCGGTAATTAAACCACGGGGCATTTTTTATTAGGGCTACAACCAGTTAGTTTGCCTTAAACGGTTTTGATTTTTTCACACTGTAATGCGGTTTACCTTCAGGGTGTATTTCGGGTGCGCCAACAAGTGTCATTGCGCAACGGAAACCAACTTCGGCACTTGCATCATCTTCGTTCATAAAACGGCGGGTAGCTGGGTTTAACCAAAATGCAAGGTCATTCCACGAACCGCCTTTGTATATTTTTGAATGGTTGCTTACCAATGTAGTTGTACCATATAATGTGGTGTTAACCGTATCGTTCTGCCCCCTGAAATCTGGGCTGTAAGGCTTGCCATCTAATGGGTTCTTTATAACAGGGGCTTTTGCTGTAGAATCTTTAGCACCTGCCTGTTCCTGCAAATACTCGCTATATTTAAGTTTTTTGTTTGATTTTGAAGGATCCTTTATCGGGCGACCGTATTTATCCTTTGCATATAGCCCTTTTGCAGGGTCAGCAAGGCGTTTATCGGTAAACTCGTTCCCGCGGAAAGGGTTGAAATCTTCAACTTCCTCAAATGATGTCTGGCGATAGGTATCTTCTACCCATTCATTAACGTTACCGGCCATATTATACAAACCGAAATCGTTAGGCGGGTTTGACCTTACAGGAGCAGTAATATCTGCCTTATCATTCAAATATCCGCCAACACCCATGTTATCACCTAAACCACGTTTAAAGTTAGCCATGATCAATCCGCGTGTCGATCTTTTTGCTGAACGTACGCCTAAACCATTCCACGGATAAATTTTGCCATCGTCAATATTTTCGAACTGTGTGTTGCCAATTAAGGCAAGCGCAGCATATTCCCATTCAGCTTCGGTTGGCAGGCGATAAGCTTGTTTCAAAATACCGTCTTCCAAACGTACAGGGCGTACCGGGCCTTTGCCAGCTTTGCCATTTGCGCCGGTAGTAGTTTTTGCATTCGGGCTTAAATCCTGGACCATTTTCTTTCCATCAATTCCGGCGCCGGTATATTGCCCGTTCAAATAAATATCAGTATTAAATGGCTCTTTGTTTGCCGGTGCAGGGGCTGCCTTTCCGTTCTTCCCTTTTCCTGCCATATCATTCCACGAAACCAAATTACCTCTCTGGCGTAAAATATTTTCGTTCACACGGTCAGTTCTCCAGGTGCAATAATCCTGAACCTGGTCCCAGGTTACACCTACTACCGGGTAATCCTGGAAGGCCGGATGCCTTAAATAGTTATCAACATAGGGCTCATTATAGGATAGAGGGCTGCGCCATACCAGTGTATCGGGCAACGCATTGTAATAAAGTTCATGGTCATCAGCGTAGGTTACGCTTATCCAGTGCAGGTAATCGAGCCAGTCCTGGTTGGCAACTTCGGTCTCATCCATATAAAACGAGGCAACGGTTACACGATGGCGTACGTTGTTATAATCATAAGTAACATCCTGATCGGCACTGCCGCCCATTACAAAAGTACCGCCTTCAATGGGAACAAGACCTGGTCCGGGTGACGGATGGGTTTGCCTGAAACGCTCATAACCGCCCGTTTTTTTGTCGTTATAAGTGATCCCTGTTTTATCAGATTGCGGACGTTTACTGCAACCGCTCATCAGGACACTAAGGCCCAGTAGCATAACCGTAATTCCCGTAAAAAGTACTTTCATATTTTTACTTTATTTTATGGAAGGTAAATTTAATACTATTTGCTTAAAAAGCTAATTTTTTTACCCAATTCTTTTAAAGAAACTAAACTTTTCCACACATTTAAACGGAAATTTCATGAATGGAGTTACAAAAAATCGAATTATTTTGGTGGAAAACTTATTTGGACACTTGTACGTAATAGAGGGCAATTAGCTTATATTTATTATTTGAACACCAAAACTAAATTTCGTAAATGAAGTTTTTCTCTATCAAAACTATTATTTTTTTCAGCGCTGTCTTTCTGCCTTCGCTGGCCATGTCGCAAGCAAATACTTTCATAATTCCGAACACAGAAGCGCCTTTTTTAAACTTTACGCCCGATTCCCGTTCAGGAGCAATGGGCGAAGCAGGGGTTGCGCTCAGTCCCGACGTAAACGCCAATTACTGGAACCCATCAAAACTGGCTTTTCTTCAAAACGATAATGATGTCTCCATATCCTACAGCCCATGGCTCCGCCAATTGGCCCCTGACATTAGTTTATCGTATTTAAGTTATGCACATAAGGTTGACGACCGCAATTCAATCGGCGCTTCTTTACGTTATTTTAACTACGGCTCAATTCCGCTTACCGACATCAATCAAACCGATGAAGGCACCTTTACGCCCAATGAATTTTCATTAAACGGGTCATTTGCCCGTAAGTTTGGGGAAAGCTTTTCGTTAGGCCTCACCGTCGGTTATTATCATTCCAATTTCGCGAGCGCTTCAACCGGCAACAGTATACAAACCACGCCAGGTAATGCTGTATCAGCTGGCGCTTCATTCTTTTATACAAGTAAAATACAGGAATTTGGGGGTAATGATGCAACGCTTTCTTTTGGCACAAATATTTCTAACATCGGTTCTAAAATTAGTTACAGCACCGATGGCCCCAAATATTTTTTACCGGCGAATTTAAAAATAGGCGTGGCCAATACTATCATTGCTGATGATTATAACCAGTTTACTTTCACCTTTGATATCAATAAACTTTTAACACCCACCCCCCCGATAAGGGACATTAACGGCAATATCATCAGCGGTAAAAATGATGACGTGTCGGTGCCGCAGGGGATTTTTGGATCATTTACTGATGCACCAGGCGGGTTTAGCTCTAATTTAAAAGAGATCACCTTTTCGCCGGGCATTGAATATATGTATAACCAGGTACTCGCCTTGAGGGCTGGCTATTTTTACCAAAACGCTAATGACCCCGACAACCCCTATAGAGGCCCCGAACATTACCTAACTTTGGGCGTTGGTTTTAAATATAATGATTACGGTTTCGATTTTTCGTATATAGCGGCCAGTCAGCAGAGCAGCCCTTTAGCCAATACCCTGCGTTTTACCCTCACAGCTAACTTCGGGGGTGATAAAAACTCAAATAAAAGATAATGACCAAAATCAAAGTTGGATTTGGGTTTGATGTTCACCAGTTAAAAGAAGCACACCCGTTTATATTAGGCGGTGTCGACCTGGCGCACCATTCAGGCGCCTTTGGCCACTCTGATGCCGATGTATTATTACATGCCATTTGCGATGCATTGTTAGGCGCTGCCAATTTGCGCGATATAGGCTTTCATTTCTCAAACAAAGACGACAGGTGGAAAGGCATCAGCAGTTTAATATTACTACAGCATGTGGTAGTATTATTAAAAGAAAAAGGCTGGGAAATCGGTAATATCGATGCCATGGTTTGCCTGGAGGCGCCAAAAATAAACCCGCACATACCCGAAATGAAGGTAAACATTGCCAAAGCAGCCGGCATAAGCGAAGAAGATATCTCCATAAAAGCCACCACCAACGAGCAATTGGGCTTCATAGGCCGCGAAGAAGGGGTTGTTGCTTATGCGGTATGTTTGATTGAGAAAGTCTGAACCGTTGATTTAACTGATTTGGATGATTTCGTTGAATGATGCTATTTAAAATCAATTCTATTATTCACCCTGCACTATCAACCGCTACTTCTTTTTTAACAATCACACTGCCGGTACGTTTTAGTGCACCCCAGCCGCTAAGTTCACCTTTGAGGGCTTTACGGATAGATTTAAAAAGCACGTAGTACATCAGCTGGCGCCATATAAACCTTTGCGGGATGATGTAAACCAGTTTTCTGTAGCTCTCCTTTTGCATCCAGAAAGCTATAACGGCCACTATAAAATCAATCACCACAAAGCCTACATAATAAGCTATTATTTTACCGGGCTTATCGCTGAAAAGGCCAATGATCATAAATAAGTCGGCTAATGGCGAAAATAAAGGTAAAACAATCTGGAAGATGAGGATATTAGGCATGCCCAGCATACCAAAAAACTTATATTTTTTGTTGAACAGGGCATCTTTATTTTTCCAGAAGCTTTGCATTACGCCGAAACTCCAGCGAAAACGCTGTTTTAATAAACCATTTAGTGTTTCAGGTGCCTCGGTATAGGCTATGGCCTCATCGCTATTTTTTACAATATAGCCCTGCTTTAATATCCGCATGGTAAGGTCGCAATCTTCGGCCAGGGTATCATAAGTGAAGCCCCCTGCTTTGTATATTGCTGATTTACGAAACGCACCAATCGCCCCCGGCACCACGGTAATGCTATTGATAAGGTCAAATGCCCGGCGGTCCATATTTTGGGCAGTAATGTACTCAATAGACTGCCAACGGGTGATCATATTGTTTTCGTTACCCACTTTTACCGTACCTGCAACAGCACCAATTTCTTCATCTGTAAAAAAAGTCATCAAATGATAGACCGCATCATCTTTCAACTGGGTATCGGCATCTATGCAAATTACAAAATCGTTTTTAGCATGGCTTATCCCAAAGTTAAGTGCAGATGCTTTGCCCCCGTTTGGCTTGGTAAGTACCTGCACCAACGGATGATGGCCATAGGCAGTATTAACCAGCTCATATGTTTTATCCTTCGACCCATCATCAATAAATATAATCTCGAACGATGGATATTTAGTATTAAGCAGGCTTTGTATAGTTTTTATAGCTGTTACTTCCTCATTATAGCCTGGCACTATTATGCTAACCGGTTGAAGCAGACTGTGATCAACAGGTTGCCGGTTTAGTTTTCTATCCTCACTGTATTGCCTTGCAGCAAGTATCCCTATCAATACCACGCGGCCAACTGCTAGGAAAATGGCCGATAAAAACAGGTAAAGCAAAAACCAGTTGCCATAAAAATAAAACTGTATCAGCAAATTATATAATGACCCTAAAACGCCCGAGTTAGCGTCATCCTTTATGGGTGGCATAAGGTCGGCTTTGTTTTTATGCAAAACATCGGCTATTGTGGTAAACTTATAGCCGTGGCTTTTAAAGAAATGTATTATTTCGGGCAGCGCCTTAACAGTTTCATCGCGGGTATCACCACCGGCATCGTGTAGCAATAACATCGAGCCGGCATCCTTTTGCTTTATTACGCGGGCTAAAATACTATCGGCTGTTACGCCAGGCTGCCAGTCCCACGGGTCGATAGACTCGCCTATGGTTATGTAGCTTTGCTTGCGGCTTTCGGCTACCGGGATAACTTCGGCCAGTGTTTGGGGCTCAGCATCCGCGTTGAATGGAGGCCTGAACATGATGGTGCTTCTGCCTGTTACCGATTCAATAAGCTTGCGGGTGGCGTTTAACTCAAGGTTTACGCGCTGTAAACTAATGGTTGATATATCGGGATGGAAAAATGTATGGTTTCCAATTTCGTAACCTTCATCATACTCGCGGCGGAGTATCTGGATATTTTTTTCAGCCATCGATCCCACCACAAAAAACGCAGCGGGCACATGTTCCCGTTTTAATATATCCAGTATCCGCGGGGTGTAGTCGGGATCAGGACCATCGTCGAATGTTAAAACTATTTTCCCCGGGGCATAACCATACCGCCTGATTACATATTTGGTAGGTAATTTAATATAATGCTGATTAGTAATAGTAAAGTTTGACGTATCCATTTGTACATCAATTTTACCTGTAGTAGGTGTAGTTAACAGGTCGAGAACTTCACCATCACCGTCATAGGCGATCTTATTATTTAAACCGACTGTAGTTAATTTTTTTATGTCGATGCCTGTTTTCTTTAATGAGTCGATAGCAAGATTCTTTTGGAAAAACGTCCACAACCGTGGGTCTTCTGCTCCAACGCGCCAAAGCGCAACTCCACCTGTAGCCCAATCATCCGCCATGCGGATAACATTAAAGTTAGTGGCAGCATCGGTAAAGTAAACCGTATGTTCTAAACTATCGTCATCAAAATAAGTATAATGCAGGTTAGCAGAGCTTGGGTCGAAAGTGATTTTGCTTCCGTTTTCCTGGGCTGTACTGATGGCTTGCGGATAGCCGATGGGCTTGCCTACACTGTTTTCGGGCCAGTCATAAGCGCCGCCTGCAATGGTCAGGATAACTTTATCACTTGGTATACGGGAACAAACATCATCCAGTATTTCTTCAACCCAGTGCTGGTTTGAAAGATCGCCCGCATTACTGCCATCATTATGCTGATCAATGGCCATCACAAACAAAAAATCATTCACATGCTGCAACCGCTCAAGGTTAAACTTATCGTCATCGGGAATTACGTTTTGGGTAACCAAAAAGCCCATCGGGTGTAAAATACTATAAAGGTCGTTTTCAAACGCTATGTAGTTTTTGCTGTTAATATCCTTAATGTCGTCAAAATCAAGGTTTATCCCTTTAAACTTATACCTTGTTAACTGGGTGGCAAGGTTGTTTATAAATTGGGTACGCAGCTTTTTGCTTTTGATAATACGCTCAACGTCCTGAATATCATAACCTCCATGGGCATTATCTTTATTGACATAGTTTGAAAGCGAAATGAGTATGGGTTTCCTATATTTTCTATTGAGATTTATCAACCCGGTATCGATATTAGCCACCATGGTGTCATGCTTGGGCAGGATAAAAAACCCCTCGCTCACCACCATATCGAGGTGTGAGATATTTTCGGCCAATGATGTATAGGCCTGTGGTTCCCAGGCGCGATAAAACGCGGCATTTATACGGTCTTTATTGTTGGGGCGCTTTAGTTGATGCAAATGCCGGGTATGCGCCAGTTTTTGGATCTCGCCTTTATCAATTTTAAAATCTTTATACTTTTTTGATCTCTTTAAGCTTTCAAGCTCTTCTTTAGTAAGCTTTTTTGGCGCAGGGTTTAAGTTTGGTAAGCTGGGATATTGTTTAGAAGTTACTGTAATTATAGCAGCCAGTACACTGCACGCAAGTACAACAATCAGGACACGACTTAGCCATTTAAAGCGCGTCCATCTACCCGGTGTATCAGTTTGAAAAACCTGTTTATGAGCCATTAAATTCTTTTAGATCAGATTACTTTGGTATAAAGGTTTACTAAGTGGTTCACTACTTTTTAGGGGTATTTGCTGCATCAATAGCCGAAAAATCAACACCGCATTTACAGTTGCTGCCGCAGCTTTTTTTTGCAGATAAGTTTTTATAAACAAGCCTGCAAACATAAAAAACAGCAGCCAAAAATAAAATGGCTATTATAATGATCTGAATATTCATGTCACAAATTTAATACATTTTACATATATACGCACAAACAAGCGAAATAGTATTTGGTTTACGGGAAAGCGTAAAGCTTAAAGCACAAAGCTGATTGGGTAACGTCGCCGATCCCGTAAAGCTTTTTGCCCTTTTCCAGGCTTTTTGCTTTCGGCTTTCAGCTTTTCGCTCCAAAGGCTATCGTTCCTCCTACCCAGTCAAAATCTTTATTATACCTCACCCCTATCATCTTGCCGCGGCTTAAACGGGCCAGGTTAATGGCAAGGGTTGGTTTTTCATCGCCGTTTGGCCAAAGATACAACAATCTTATCTCTACCTTAACACCACCATCGGGTGCCTGCACAACCGGCTCGTAATTAACCTTTTGCTGTAATATCCAGTTCTCCGGGTCCTTTATATTTTCAATGTCATCTTTCGATACATCGATGATAACACCCTGGCCGGCAAATGAGAACAGCGGTTTTAACACATAATTTTCCAGGTCGCTGGGGATTTGTTTTACCTGGTGCAAAAACTGCGTTTTGGGGATACAGTCGCCAGATAAAAACGGCATGGTAAATTTACTTACGCGATAAAACCAGTTGGGATGGGTTATCCACTCCACGTCCAATGACTGCCGGATGTCAACCACTTTATCAAAAATATTGGGGTCGTTATCTATCTCATCAAATATCAGGCGGTTGTAAAGGCGTTTGATCAATTTTTTTTCGCCGTTTTCACGATAAAAAAGCCGCCTTCCCTCCTGCTCCAGGTCACTTAATGAAACAACCGGGGTGCCAATGTATTTTTGGGTAAGATAAAAATCGACAGCGGTTTTTTGTTCAGGCGCGTTAACATCCATTAATACCACTTCATCAGGGTTATTATCCCCAATAATAGTCCTTTTAAGCAATTCGATATAACTTTCTTTATCAAGTCCGCTAAAATAAACCGACCAGCCATCGGCTATATCAAAATTCTCCCTGAAACTATCTGCTACATTTGCCTGGAAGCCATATAATGACGGGAAGCCCTGTAGCTCTATCAGTTTTGGCACAATGTTGCCCGCCTCATCCTTGCATACGCCAAAATCTAAAGCCAGAAAGTGCGGATGATCATTTTCATCAGCGACGCGCCATTTATCAGGGATTGCCCTTTCAGTGAGCTGCTTAAAATCGGGTTGCAGTATTGTGTTTACAATAGCATCGCCTGCGCTGATCAGCTTATCGCGAAAATCATCCGTTAAAAAAACCGGGGTTTCGGCCACGCGGAAATCAATTGGCTTTTTGAGGCCATTGTTTAGTTCAGCTAAAAAATTGGCGTATTTTTCAGCGGTGAAATTGGCATTGTATGTTTTGCGGGCGGATGGGTTCATTTCGATAATTTGTTGAAACCTATTTAATTAGGTTTTCTAACTGCGCCTTTAGAATTGGCAAATCAAGCTTGATCGTAGCGTAGATCGTAACAGCAGAAACCCCATAATACTCGTGAATAAGTTTATTTCTCATTCCTTTCATAAGCCGCCACTGAATTCCCGGATTTTTATCCTTTATATCTTCAGATATTTTTGTTGCAGCTTCACCGATAATTTCAAATCTCCTTATAACCGCGTCTTGCAGCATCTGATCGTTAACAAAATCGACCTCTGTTTTATTTTCTATATAACTAAGTATGATCTCTACTGATTCTACAATATCCTGTAAATACACATTGTCAGACCTGCTCATAGGATATTTATTGCAGACAAAAGCACTTCGTCCCTGATCGATGGTTTTAAAGCGCTGTATTCTACAAGATCAACTTTACGTTTTATCAAATCCGATATTTCCTCTTCAAGGCTTAGCATTTTAAACATTGTAAAGTCTTTTCCCGGTTCAATCAGCAAGTCCATATCGCTATTTACACTATTAACGCCTTTTGCAAAAGAGCCAAAAATAGCAGCCCGTTTGATAAAATAGCGTTTTAAAACCGGTAAAATAAGTTGTTGGTATTGTTCCAGCTGCTCCATATTCAAGTATAATTAAATTAATACTAAGCTTCATTCCTTTTAAGTCTTCTCCTTTGGAGAGGATTTAGGTGAGGCTTTCCTGCAAACTCAAAACTGCCTGATCCAAAAAGTTGGGGATCATGGTGTTTTGGGTATGGGTTATTTTGTCCGGATCTTCCAGGCGTTCCAGCATTTCATTGTATTTATCGAGGCCATGCTCGCTTACCACTTCTTTCTTTTTCTCGTCCTTTATCAACAACGACCGGATACCAACAGCATCAGCCTCAGGATGGAACTGGGTTGAAAAGAAGTAATCATTAAACCGTATGGCCATCATTGCACGCGGCAAATCAACATACGGACGTTCTTTTTCAATAGCCAGCAATTGCATTCCTAATTCCACAAAACGTTTTTCGTTCGGGTTGATCACCTGCCATGAGCGGGAATCAACTGAATAAAAAGGGTCTGCCAGGCCCTCAAACACAGGTTCGTTTTTAGCCGCATGGGTTTTATGAATGGGTAAAACCCCAAACGAGGTAGATTTACGCATATTAATATCGCCCAAACCATATTTGCGGCACATTAACTGGAAAGAGTGGCAAACAAAAAAACCGTATTTTTTTTGTGAAATGTTCGACAGGTTATGGTCTTCCAGCTTATCTATCAAATTAAAATATTTCTTCTCCCATTCAGTGCCTTCGCTGTCTATCGGGCTGCCGGGGCCGCCGCTGGAGATATAAATATCAAAATCCATACCCGGCACTTCAACCTTTTTACGGACATCAAAAACCTCGTACGTTAAATCGAGGTCGTTTTTGGCTTTGTACCTTTGCAATATCTCACGGAAGCCGCGCATCCCTTCGTTCTCAATGCCATCGTACAGGTCGAGTACGGCTACTTTCAACGGCTTCTTGTCTGTTTGTATCATTATTTTCAAATTCCTTTCAACGTTTGCGATGTAATATAATCAACAACGTCTGCAAAGTTATTATTTTGATTGTAAACTGCTAACTGCCTGTCGGCCCCGGTGCCATGTTCCAGTATTTTATGTACGTATTGCAGGTCTTCGCGGCAGCCCAGTTCGTCAACCACATCATCAACAAAATCAAGGAGCTCAAGTATCAGGGCACGGGTATTTACTTCCATCTCCTTGCCAAAATCAATCATTTTGCCATCAATGCCGTACCTTGCCGCCCGCCATTTATTTTCGTTAATGAGCGCACGGTTATAGGTAATAAAAGTCATGTTTTGCTCGCGAAGCTTGTATAGTTTGGCGCAAATGCACTGGAATAAAGCCACAAAGGTCATGGTTTCATCTATCAGCATGGGGCAATCGCATATCCTGAACTCTATCGTCTCAAAAAACGGGTGGACACGGATATCCCACCATATTTTTTTGGCGTTATCGATGCAGTTTGTTTTTACCAGCAGCTTTACATAGTTGTCGTAATCCTCGATGCTGTTAAAATAATCAGGGATGCCGGTGCGCGGAAATTTATCAAACACTTTAGTCCTGAACGATTTATAACCAGTATTACGCCCTTCCCAAAATGGCGAGTTGGTTGATAGTGCATAAACATGCGGCAAAAAGTACCGCGCCTGGTTGGCGATATGAATGGCCATATTACGCGATTGTATGCCCACGTGTACATGCAAGCCGAAAATCAGATTTGAGCGTGCCGCCTCCTGCAATTCATCTACTATCTCGAAATATCGCGGATGGTCGGTTATTAACTGGTGCTGCCAGTGCGAAAACGGGTGTGTCCCGGCTGCGCCAATACGTAAGCCAATTTCGCCGGCCAGTTGGGCAACAGTGCCGCGCAACTTGCCTACTTCCTTACGTGCTTCGCCCGTGTTGCGGCAAATATGGGTACCCACTTCAACCACGGCCTGGTGCATTTCGGCCTTTACCTGGTCTTCGTGTATTTTTTGGGCGCTTTCAACAATTTTTTGGTCATGTGATTTTAACTCCCTGCTTACAGGGTCAACCACCATAAATTCTTCTTCAACACCTAAGGTAAATTCGTTCATAACAGGTTATAATTTATCAATCAATAGTAAGCTTTGTAGCGATTTATACTACTGCTAAGTCAATGGATGTTCTTTTTCCCCTCTTTCCGCCGCAGGCGAAGAGAGGGGCGACCAGCGTAGCGTAGTCGGGGGTGAGTAAAATGTGCGCCATGCATTGATGCTATTGCCGCTCGCAGAGTTTACTCACCCGGTCGTTGCTTCGCTCGACCACCCTCTCTTCGGCAAGCCGAAAAGAGGGCTAAGACATTTCCTAACACTATAAAAACTTATTTTTTCACAGCCTTTTTGGCCTTCACCGCCTTCTCTTTTATTACGCCTTCACTTAATACTTCATGGTCTATTTTTCCTTCGCTTGCTTCTTTTTTATCGGCCTTCTTTTCAACTTTCTTCTCTGATGATAACAGGTGATGGCCTGCCGCGCCGGTTTTTACATATTCGCCCCAGGTGAGGTTATCCTGGTTGTCTTTTTGTTTTTTGGCGCGTTCGATGGCATAATCAGCCGCGGTTTCAACTACCCAGTCGAAGTTATCCTGGCCTACACTGGTAACTTCAGCATCGGGCGCGGGGTTGCAAAAATCAATGGCATAAGGTACACCATTCCGTATGGCGAACTCAACGGTATTAAAATCGTAACCCAAATACTTGTTAAGTTTTATCACGTAGTTTTTAACGGTTTCCAAAAGTTTCTTTTCGGCAGGGGCTTTGCCATGCTCATATCGCAGGTGGTGCGGGTTGCGCGGCTCGTACTGCATAATGCGTACATGCTTGCCGCCGATGCAATAACAGCGGAAATAATCGTCAAAAACAATTTCTTCCTGCAGCATCATCACGTACTGCTTGGTTTTGGCGTATTTATCAAAAAAATCGTCCATGTCATGCAGCTTATACACCTCTTTCCAGCCGCCGCCGTCAAATGGTTTCATATAAGCTGGGAAGCCGACATATTTAAAGATGCCCTCCCAATCCAGCGGGTACGCCAGGTTGCGGAACGACTTATCGGTAGTATCATCCGGATGGTCTTTTGACGGCAATATCACTGTATTGGGTACCGGGACGCCAATTTTAACTGCCAGCGCATTATTAAAAAACTTTTCATCGGCACTCCACCAAAAGGGATTGTTAATTACGGCTGTACCGCAAATAGCCGCATTTTTTAGCGTGGCGCGATAAAACGGCACATCCTGCGAAATACGGTCGACAATCACCGCATAACCCGATGGTTCGGCCTGCATTACTTTATCAATGCGTACAAACTCTGCTGTTATATTTTTCTCCGCCTTTTGGTTGATCCTGTCAACAAAAGCATGCGGGAATGAACTTTCCTGTCCGAATAAGATGCCTATTTTTTTCATGGTATGATGTTTTCTATTTTCTTGGTTCTTGACTTCTTGGTTCTCGATTCTATTTTATAGTAGATAAATAATGCGGAAACATCGCCCGCCACATGGGCCAGTCGTGGCTGCCGATGCCGCGCACATCCAGCCAATTGTTAATATGTTTTTGGTTCAAAATGTTTGCCAGGTGGTTATTATCTTCCCGGCAAATATCATGTTCGGCTGTGCCGAGTATAATATTCATCTGCCATAAACCTGTTTCGTTGCTGCCCGGCAAAAAATCGACCGGGTTATTATAAAACACATTATCATCATAATAGCCATCCATAAACTGCCGCATATCAAAGGCGCCGCTCATGCTAAACAGGTTTCCGGCCTTATCAGGATGTTTTAATGCAAAATTTGCTGCATGGTAGCCGCCAAAGCTGCAACCAGCGGTAGCTACTTTGCCAACACCGGTTTCGTGCATGGCCCAGGGCGCCAGCTCATCGTTCAGCATTTTATCATACCAGGCATAGTTTCGCGCCCGCTCGGCAGGATGAACGCCTTTATTGTACCAGGTAAGCCAATCAAAACTATCGGGGCAATAAATTTTTACCAAGCCTTCATCAATAAACCATTTGGCACTTTCAATAAGCCCTTCATCTTTATTTTGATAATAGCGCCCCTGCGACGTTGGAAAAAGGATAACGGGATAGCCGCGGTCGCCAAAGACCAGCATCTCTACATCGAAGCCAAGGTTTTGCGAATACCAGCGGTGATATTTTTCTGTCAATGTATTTCGGTTTATTTTATGATTGTAAGTTAGAGAAATAATTTGAATTAAGTAAAATTTAGTAAGTTGTTGATTAGGTTGGATTAAGTTGATTGGGTTGACGAACAGTCATTTTCAAATTTTCAAATTGGCAAATCTTCAAATTAAAACTACTTTTGCAGCCTTAAAAATTTATAATAGCGATGTACTGGAACTTGCCGGAGATGGAGATAACTATCACAGAAAATAAAATAACTATAAACTCGGATGTGCTGAAACGACAGGTTACCTGCACCGTGCTGATGCCCGAAGAAAACTATACAGCCGAACCATTTAATTTATTATTACTGAACGACGGACAGGAAATTGAAAGCCTACAGCTTAAAGAAACGTTGGAAGAACTGAGCAGCGACAACCGCATAAAACCCCTTATTGTTGCTGCCATACATGCCGGCGAAGAACGCATACAGGAGTACGGCGTTGCCGGGAAGCCGGATTTTAAAAAGCGTGGCGCCAAAGCAGCTTTATACACCGAATTTATTAAAACGGAACTGCTGCCTGCTATTGTTGAATATACCGGGATAGAAAAGTTTGAAACCACTGCTTTCGCGGGATTTTCGCTTGGCGGACTTTCAGCATTGGATATTGCCTGGAACAACCCACAGCTATTTGACAAAACGGGCGTATTTTCAGGTTCGTTTTGGTGGAGAAGTAAAGATTTAGGTAAAGGGTACACCGACAGTGACCGTATAATGCATAATGTGATCAGGAACACGGCACAAAAACCAGACCTTAAAATTTGGCTGCAAACCGGCACAAAAGATGAAACCGCCGACCGCAACAAAAACGGCATCATCGACTCGATAGATGATACGGTTGACCTGATAAAAGAACTGGAACAAAAAGGTTTTAAACGCCCTGGAGATATTAAATATCTTGAAATGTTTGGCGGCAGCCATGATATGGCAACCTGGGCCAAGGCTATGCCGAAGTTTTTGGTTTGGGGGTTTGGGAGGTAGCAACTAATTACTCTTCAACCACAGCTTTTATCCTGTCCTCAAAGCCTTTTTCATCTTCCAATAAGTTCGGCCCGCGGAAGGTGTTCAGCTTGCCGTCTTTATCGATAACGAGATAACGGGGAATGCTTTTCAGGTCGATAAAATCGGTTATCAGCTTGTCGCGGATGATATAATGCTGACCGCTAAAGTTTTTGTCTTTAATGGCTTTCAGCCATGCGCTTTCTTTGTCGGGGACGTCTAATGATATAAAGCGGAATTCTATTTTCCCTTTGTATTTTTTGGACAGCGCCATTAATTGCGGCACCTCTTTTATGCAGGGGCCGCACCAGCTTGCCCAAAAATCAATCAGCACCGGTTTGCCAGTTGGAATTATGTCGCGAAATTTTACTGGGACATCGGCATTGCTTTTTAGCGAAGCATCCAATACATAACCGGGTAATACTTTATTTAAAAATGATGGATTATAAAGCTCGGTTAAGCCATTAACATAAGCCGGGTTGGTGCATAACTGTTTAAATTTTTCAAAAATCTCATCGTAGTTGGCGGGATGTCCGTCCAAAAATTTTGATAGCATCCTCGTCATCATATAATTGCGCACCGAATCATCTTTTAAGCGGGTAACATTATCAAACATGGCCGCCAGCTTTTTGTCTTCTGGTTGTTTTGATACCCGCCGGTTGTAGTACATCACATCCAGATACAATAACTGGTTATAGGCTTTGGAATCTTTCACCTTGTCCCAGGTTATGTTTTCGTGCTCTACCTCGTCAAAATACCCCAGTGGATATTTATCCCAAAGCTCCGATAAAAATACAACCGACATCAGGTCATCAATATATTCCCCCCTTATTTCATTAGCAGCGGCAGTTTTAAAGTCCTCTTTAAAATTGTATTTCTTAGCAGATGCAGCCAGGAATGCCATCCGTTTTTGATAGATATCTTTAACTTTAGTTTTATAATTTTCAAGAAAATTTGGGTCTTTAAAATCCATTTTGAATGGCGGCTCACCATCCATCCGTCCTGTTTCATTTTGCAGATTCTCAAAAAATGCCATCCGGCCTGTATCGCTCCCGCTATAATGCCAATGCTCGCTACTGGTGCGGGTAAACATCATAGTTTTGATGGTGTCGGCCTTATCGGCATAGGTAAAATGAATATGCAGCGAATCGCCGGGGTAAACATATACCGGGTTTGAAATATTGCCGTAATGGATGATAAGGAAGCGTGGCTTATTAATCGGCAGCTTATAGTTAAAGTTATTTTGACCGTCAAGCGGGATATGCGCCAGGTAATCAAATTCATCACCCACTGGCTTTTTTATGGCTGATAGTACAGCCATAACCAATTTTCTTCCGTTGTATTCGTAGGCTTCGCCGGCGATTGTAACGGGTTGCTGGGCAATTGCATCCAAGCTTAAAAAACATACGAGGCAGCATAATAAGTATTTCATTGGTTGTGCTTTGGTATTCAATATTAATGGTTTGGTGTCGAAACTTCAACTACGTTAACGTTTGTTAACTTAAATTAAGTTTTGTTAAGGGTGAGGGATAATTTATATTTTTACCTCCATGCACCACCCCGAAGAAAACCCCTGGAAAATAACTTCCGAAAAAATAATTTATGATAACCCCTGGATAAATTTAACCGAATACCAGGTGATCAACCCATCAGGCAACCCGGGTATTTATGGCAAGGTGCATTATAAAAATATTGCCATCGGTGTTTTGCCTTTGGATGATGATTTGAATACTTACCTGGTAGGCCAGTTCCGTTTCGCTATGGGGCAATATAGCTGGGAAATGCCCGAAGGCGGCGGGCCTTTGGATACAGATCCCATAGATTCGGCCAAACGCGAGTTACTGGAAGAAACCGGCCTTAAAGCAGAAAACTGGACGGAAATACAACGCCTGCACCTGTCCAACTCGGTAACCGATGAATTAAGCATCCTTTACCTTGCCCGTGGTTTGCGGCAATTTGAAGCCGAGCCAGAAGATACGGAGCAATTGATAGTTCATAAATTGCCGTTTGAAGAAGTTTACCTGATGGTTTGCAATGGCGGCATTACCGATGCAATGACAGTTGCTGCCGTTTTGAAATTGAAACTGTTAATTATTGAAAACAAACTTTAGCTTATATTCAAATTCGGGAAAAACGCTAAATTGCAGCTTTTTATGAGAAAGTTTTTCGGGTATATCCTAACTCCCTTTGTTGTAATTGCCTTTTTTTTGACGCTGATCGTGTTTCAGCCAATACAATGGGTTTGCTATAGATTTTTTGGCTACGCGGCGCATAAAAGATCTGTTGATATACTGAACCTTTTCCTGCTGCGTACAGTTTACCTTGCCGGTAATACAGTTACTTTTATAAACAATCAAAATTTGCCTTTAGGCCGGCCTATCATTTTTTTGGCCAACCACCAAAGCATGTTCGATATTCCGCCGCTGATCTATTACCTGCGTAAATACCATGCTAAATTTATATCTAAGATTGAGCTGACAAAGGGCATCCCATCCATATCATACAATTTGAAATATGGCGGCGGCGCCAATATTGACCGTAATGATTCGCGGCAGTCGATCACCGAAATAGTAAAATTGGCTAACCGGATGAAAGAAAATAAATGGTCGGCAGTAATATTCCCGGAGGGTACCCGCTCGAAGGACGGGCAGGTAAAAACATTCCATGTAGGCGGGATAGCCACCATTTTAAAGAAATGCCCCGAAGCCTTGCTGGTGCCCGTTGCCATAAATGGCACATGGAAAATAACAAGGTACGGCTATTACCCCCTTGATACATTTGAACGCATGACATGGGAAGTACTTGAACCTATCGAGCCAAACGGGCGGCCGGCAGAGGACTTGGTGAAAGAGGCGGAAGACAGGATAAAATCCTTCTTGCATCAACCTATAAGTTAGTGAACTATTTGCCTTAATTACTTTTAATAAACTTTATTAACGGAGGAAAATAATTTTTCGGATCATCTGCAAAGCAGATATGAGCCCCGTTGGGTACAACATAATACTGGGCATTTTCAAAATTCTGGCTTAAACTTTTAAGTTGCTGAGGACTAATAATAAAATCGTACCTGCCGGAAATCAACAATACGGGAATTGTAATTTTTTTTATCATTTCCGCATAATTTAATGAAAAAGTAGACGGGCCTATTTTTTGAGCAACTTCAAAATTTTTATGTTTTTTAGTTCTTTCCATTTCATCAGGTAACGTGTCTAATCGTATTACAAAATTCCGGGTAAATATTTTTTCAAATTCATTTTGATAAGATGCTGTATCATAAGATAAACCTTTGTCTTTATTTCGCATAAGGCCACGATATTGCTCGATAGTATTCATTATACTATCGGTTTTTTTATTGGCCCGCGTAATTGACTTATCAAAACCCGATGGGTAAGGGTTCATATCTGAAAATATAAGGCCGTTTACATGGTTTTGATATTTAAAGGTGTAGGCCAGGGCCAATAACGCACCGTAAGAATGCCCATAAATAAATAGCTTTTCAAGATGTAATCCTTTTCGCACCTGTTCAATTTCGTCAACATATCTGTGCACTTTCCAAATAGCAGTATCATTTAGCTGCTTTGGTGTTGGCGTTTGCGAAAAGTATGACCCAAACTGATCATAATAATATATCGTGATACCTTGATTGGGAAGGTACCGGGAAAAAATTTCAAAATATTCATGCGATTGGCCCGGCCCGCCATGCAATAGCAAAACATTTATTTTTCCATCGCCTATTTTTTGCGTCCAGACCCAAAATTTTCCATCAATAAGTATCTTTTTTACTCCTTTGGCATTCTCCTTTTTAAAATATGTGCTGTCCTTTACCTGGCAGGCGCCTATCAGGGGTAAACCCATGATCATTAAAAAAAATAATACTGAGGAAAATCTTATCTTCATAACTTGATGGTTTGTAGATAAGATGCTAAAATTGCAAACGAGGTTACACTATAATAAACAGTATTTTAAATTTCCAAAACTCCCCCTTTGAGACTTGGGGACTAAACGTTTTTCCCATCAATAACCTTAAAAAACTCTTCGCGGTAGGTATCGCCAACGGGAATAATTTTATCGCCGATAAAAATACGGCTGCGTTCGATGCTGTCGATCTTATTTACTGAAACAATGTATGATTTGTGTACCCGGATGAAATATTTTGCCGGTAAGGCATCTTCCATCTTCTTCATATTCTGCAAAGTAATTATCCTTT
Organism: Bacteroidota bacterium; assembly: GCA_013288235.1. GTDB lineage: Bacteria > Bacteroidota > Bacteroidia > Sphingobacteriales > Sphingobacteriaceae > Mucilaginibacter. The sequence continues at coordinate 23,030 of JABDCF010000031.1, forward strand.
CGGCAGGGGTAAAAATGGAGATATAATCTTTTAATCCTTCTATAAACAAAATATTATTCAGATATACTTTTTGGATCTTATGCTCGGTTTTAACAAAAATAAAATCGCTCAAAAAATCCTGCTGTTGCTGTTGAGGCTCGGCTTGTATGGCTTTAGCTTGGGCGGCTACCGGGGGCTGCATAATAGTTTGCGCTTTTTGCACCGCTTTAAAAAAACGGTCGAAGGCGATAGGTTTAAGCAGGTAATCAATTACATCAAGCTCATAACCTTCCAGCGCGTATTGCGGGTAGGCTGTTGTTAAAATAACTTTTGCTTTGCCATTGGCTATACGCAAAAACTGTATGCCCGAAAGTTCGGGCATTTGCACGTCAAGAAACACCAGGTCGGCGCCTTTATCCTGCACAATGGTAAGTGCTTCAATAGGGTTTGTCGTTGCCTTAACCAACTGCAAAAAAGGTATCTTGGAAATATAATCTTCCAGTATATGCAGCGCTAATGGCTCGTCATCAACTATGAGGCATCTGATCATGCTATAAAACTAATGATAATTCAACGGTATAAGTATCTGCTTCATCGCGTATATCCAAATTATATTTACCGGGATACAGCAAATCGAGCCTGCGTTTTACATTATTTAAGCCAATGCCGCCTGATGCATCGCGGTTATTGGTATGTTTTTTATTTTGCATATAAAAATGCAGGTGTGCTTCGTCCACGTCAATCAGCAAACGGATAGGTGTTTGCGGGTTGCTGGCTACGCCGTGTTTAAACGCATTTTCAATAAATGCAATGAGCAGTAAAGGTACAATTTGCTGGTTCAATACTTTTCCTTCAACCTTATAATCAATGAACGCCTTATTTCCAAACCTTATTTTTTGAAGATCGATATAATTCTGCAGGTACTGTAACTCCTTGACGAGGTCAACCTTATTATCGTTACACTCATACAGCATATATCGCATAATTTCTGATAATTTAAGGATAGCCTCAGGTGTAGTTTCCGACCGCTGGTAAGCCAGCGAATAAATACTGTTTAAAGAGTTAAACAAAAAATGCGGGTTTATCTGCGATTTTAAAAAAGCAAGTTCGGCGCTAAGACGCTGGTTTTCAAGGTCGCGCTGTATGCGTTCGTTCAAAAACCAATCTACCGTGAATTTTAACGCCGTGCTTAAAAATAAAAAAACAAGACTTGTAAAAATAGTACTTAAAAAGAAGTGACCGAAGCCAACAACCTCTCCTTTGGAACGTGCAAGAACAACTTGCTTAAAGATAACCGCAACGCCATATTTGCCAAGCCCATAAACAATGACGGTGACTAAAATAGAAAATGCATAAATGCCATACTTTTTTTTATCCAAAAACTTTGGTATAAGTACCAGGAAGTTGAGGTAAAACAAGCTGATGTTTATCACAGCGTAAAGCACGAATATAACCAGCAGTTCTTCAACGGTTAACTTTGTATTAGCACTGGCAATAAACAGAAAGAAGGATACCATCGCGATCCAAAAAAATGCATGCCAGAATATTTGCCAGTGTTGTTTCATCACACCTAAATTAATATTTTGAGCGCGTTATGGGGCAAATTTTATATATAACCGACTGCTTCGTCGATAAACTGCCTTTTAAACCCGACGAACGGGTTAATATGGGCAAACAACCGTTCATCTATAAATCCCGTCAGTTGGTCTAATTCTTTTTAGCACGTGAAATATTAACTATTCCTTTGTATCATCAAATCACAAGACGATGAAAAAGCTACTCACAAACTCAAATCCATTCATATTGTTGCTGATTCCAGTAATGTTCGCCCTCATAATGGGTGTTAGCTACCAGGTACAGCAAAAAAGAGAAGCAATTGTTGGCACAACAGTTCATGCTACATCACTTTTTTACAAAGGCGTTAGTTTAATAAAGACTGTATGTACTGTAGCTAAAGAAAAGCTATGGTAATTGATACTGAAGGCCTAACCTTTAATTTTGGCAAACAAACGGTTGTCAAATCACTATCACTAAAAGTCCCCGAAGGAAGCATATACGGCTTCCTTGGACCAAACGGGGCCGGGAAAACCACCACGATAAAACTGCTGATGAACCTGCTGAAAACGCAGGAAGGCAGCATTCATATTTTTGGCAAAGAGCTGCAAAGCAACCGTATTGAAATTCTCTCGCAAATAGGCTCGCTGATAGAACAGCCAGCCATATACCTTCATCTGTCTGGCAAAGAAAACCTGCTGAACAGGGCTTTATTGCTTGAAATACCTGCAAAAAGGGTTGATGAAATGCTCGACCTTGTGCATTTAACCAATGCAGCGCATAAAAAGGCAGGCCAATATTCACTGGGCATGAAACAGCGCTTAGGCATTGCCCTGGCGTTATTATCAGACCCAAAACTGCTTATACTTGATGAACCTACCAACGGACTTGACCCTAACGGTATTATCGAGATACGTGAACTGCTAATCAGGCTGGTAAGCCAACACCAAAAAACTGTTTTTATATCAAGCCATTTATTGGCCGAAATTGAACGTATGGCCACACATGTGGGCATCATAAATTATGGCGAGCTACTTTTCCAGGGAAGTATAGAGGAACTGCAAGCCTTAAACAAGCCGCAAATACAAATTGAAGCTGAAAATACGGTTGATGCAGCCAACTTTTTAAAGAAGAATGATTTTGAAGTTACCGAAGTTGATGAACATCATATTTACGTCCCTTTCGCCTCGAAACAAAATATGGGCGAAATAAACACTTTGCTCAATAAAAACGGGTACACCATTTACAGCATTAATAAGCAGCAAAAAGACCTGGAAAAATTATTTTTAGCCATTACCCAAAACGCCTGAGCCATGAAAGGATTTATACTATCGTTCCGGTCTGAATTTTACAAAACGCGCAAAACTGCGGGGTTTTGGAGCGCTGTAATTTTACCGTTATTAATTTGCCTGTTATTATTTATCGTTTTCTTTTCGAAAAGTGAAGATTTTAAAACGTTACCGGCTTTAATGTTATGGCTGCGTTTTGCAGGTGCGATTTTCGGGATAATGGGATCGTTTTTATTGCCGATGCTTATTGTTTTTATAGGCTACTCTGTAAATAGTATCGAGCACAAGGCCGATACCTGGAAAACGCTTTTTAGCCTGCCTATATCAAAGCTTTCGGTATATGCTGCCAAATATTTTTACGCTTTCTTTTTGGTGTTTTTATGCCTCTCGTTATTTGTGTTATTCACTTTAGGTTTTGGTAATTTATTAAGCGTGTTAAAGCCCGGGTTGAGGTTTGGTGACTATAGCATATTTGGCACCTTAACGCAAATGTATTGTAAGTTTTTCCTGTCATCGTTAGGCATACTATCTATACAATTTTTACTTGGGCTTTTATTCCGCGATTTTTTAAAGCCAATGGGCATTGGTTTTGTTTGCATTATCGCGGGCGATTTTTTAGGCGGCGCGGGCTGGAAATATGCGTACCTGTTCCCCTACTCGCACCCGATGCTGGCTTTAAAAGCATTTGGCGAATCAAAAGGCAAGCTCAACGCAATGCCAACAATTACTGTCGACATGTTTACCAAAGATACCTGGGTAAGCCTTGCCGTAGCCATAATTGTTTTTATCGGCGGCTATTTTATAGTACTGAAGAAGAGTGTGAAATAGTTGATTAGTGATTGGAGATTAGTTAGTTTTCTACAAGGTTTAATCATCCAAGTTTGGCATTAACTCATGCCTGTTTGATAATTGCGTTTCCAATAACGGAGATTTCCGCAATAAAATAAAAAGGCGGATCAAATTTTATTTTTGTTATATTGTGGATTCCAAGTATCACCTAACTTATTTGCAGTGGAAATCCAGAATTTTAAACACCATATACTCAAAGCTTTTGTACTATTTTTTTCATGTATGTTGTTTTACAGCAACGCTAATGGGCAAGCTAATATTGATTGGTATAAGTTTCGCGATAAAAAAACCAACCTGTTAGGCTATAAAAATGCACAAGGCCAAGTTAAAATACAAGCGAAGTTCGGTGGACTAACAGACGCCTTAGTTTTTAGAAATATTATTGCTGTTGATGATGAGAAAACTGAAAAATCATATTACCTTTTAAAAAATGGGGATAAAATTGGATTAGACAGCTTATACATATGGGACAATTCTTTTGATCATGAAAATGAAAATAAGATACGGTTCCGGGATAAAAAGACGGACAAAGTTGGTTTTTTTAATACAGATGGTAAAATAATAATTCCGGCTCTATACAATGATGCACAACCTTTCCATAATGGGCTTGCTTTGGTTATACACGATGCAAAACGTAAATGTTCAAACGGGAGTCCTTACAATGAAGACGCTCCTTGCGAGAATTGGTATTGGGATGGTGTAAGTGCACTTATTGATAGCAATAACAGAGTTGTGGCAAATAACATAAACATCAATCAAACCGAAAATATTGACTGGTTTAGCGCAAGAATTACAAATTCAATACCCGATACAACACTTTATACTTCATTCGAAACCCCAAGCGGCGAGTTTTATTCCTTTTTAAATTACAAAAAGGAATTCAAGACATGGTTTTATAAAAATTATTTAAGAAGCCTAAATTATCAAATTTTAGCAGCAAAGTGCTACAAAGAACTTACTGTTGAAGGCCATTTTAAAAACAAAGTTAGGTTGTATTACTCAAAAGCATTCTTTTTGGATCAATATCGAATCTTGTTGCTCGAAAAAATGAAAGATATAAAGGCAAATACGGTAAAAACCATAATTTTTGGTGAAGATATTAACCAGTATATCTACAAAGGAAAAAAATTTCCTGCTTTTTATACCGTCGATGGAGAACCTGACAAACAAAAACATCCTCTTTTTAATGTAGTATCCACATACTATAAAAAAAACAAGCAACTCGATCATCAGGATCAATTCTTCTTTATTCGTACTAACGGTGGATACGAGCTTATTGGAATTGCTTTGGGTATAGGAGAATTGTAGAAAGTAATTCGTCTAAACTTTTCAAAATTAAAATAAAAACCTACCTCACCGGCTTCGGAAACACAGGCAAACTTTCATGCCCATCTGCATCAACTGATTGTACTGCAAAAAGATAATTATCTTTTGAATAAGCAAGTGTTGCGGTATTATCGGTTACATAAAATTTCTTTTCCCAATGGGGACTGATGGTTTCGCGCATCAATACATAATATCCGGCAGGCTTTTTGCCTGATTTTGGAGCTTCCCATTTTAGGGTGGTTTTGTTGGTTAACCCACTGGTAACTATGCCCACGTCCTGCGGTTCTGCTGGTGCGAGAGCGAGGTTGGCCAGTACAGAAAGGTTCATACGGGCTACTTTTTGTACATAGTTAAAATCAACAAAATCGGGAAGGTCACCGTAGTCAATACCGTTTTCTGTGCGGACATCCTGGTGCTGGCGGTTAAAATCTTCATTCATTTCGGTAAACCGTACGGCGGTAAAACCTTGCAATAAAAATGGGACGTGGTCGCCACCGCGCAGGTAACGGTCGCGGCGATAGATGAGTTTTACATCAAGTTGGTCAACATAGCGTTCGGCAGTTTCTTTTACATAACGTGCCAGCTCTCGTGAAGGGCTGTCGTTTTCACCGCCTAATGATATCAAACTTGCTATTTCCTTTTCATTTTTTGCAGCGGTTGATGGTACACCTTCGCTAAAAACGCGGACGCTGCGGTTATCTTTCAAATCGGTTTCCATGCCGTGGGTATTGCCGACAATATCATTGTTTAGCATGGCGTCAACGTTCCAGTTTTCGGCTTTTGCCCGTTTGGCAACATTGGTAGAGCCATATAAACCCTGCTCCTCGCCTACCACCGACATAAATATAATAGTTGCCGGGAACGATCTTTTTGCCATCACCCTCGCCAGCTCCATAGATACTGCGGTGCCCGAGGCATCATCGTTTGCGCCTGGTTCAACAGCATTGGGGTTCATCACATCATTTACGCGTGAATCATAATGACCTGATACAATATAAACCCGTGTATCATTAGGATCTGTTCCTTTCAAAATTGCCAGCACGTTTTTAAGATGAACGGGGTTATCTATCCGGTTTCCTTTCGGCTGGGTAAACGTATCAAACTGTACCTTCATCCTTCCGCCCGAGGCCGAGGCATATTTTTCCATTTCAGCTTTTATCCAGTTACGGGCCGCGCCACTACCTTCAGTTTTGCTGGTGGTATCGCTAAGGGTATGGCGGCTTTTAAAGCTTACCAGTTTGCGGATATTGGCTTCAATGTTTTTGGATGACACCTCATCAACCATTTGTTTAATGGCTGCATCCTGTTTAACAATGGTTTGTGCAGATGCCTGTAGGATGAAGAATGTTGGGATGATAAAAAATAGATGTTTCATATGTTCAATAAGCCCCCTCTAAATCTCCCCCGGTAGGGGAGACTTTTTTTATTTTAATATTTGAATATTTCAATTTTTGAACTTCCAATTTAAAGTCTCCCCAACAGGGGGAGATTTAGAGGGGGCTGTCTTCCTCCTCCTGCATTACGCCGCCCACCTGCTTAAAGTTGCTTTTTACAAAGTGACACCAGTCGCATTCTTTTTTACCGCAGCCGGTGTTAAAATCATGCGCCATAATCTTTTGGTACACTGTCTTTATCTGGCCGGTTACCTCGATGGTATCATCAGGGGTTATCGTAATTTTTTCTTTGTGGTATTCGCCTTCACTAACCGGTTCCACAAATTCAAATATCGTACTTATTACCTCCCAATCAACGCTGTGGTCGTTATCAATTAAAATTTTATAAAATACAGCCTGGCGCCAGTAATCGCCGCCGTTTGGCTGTTCATCGTTCGGCCTCAGTAGTTTGTCTTTGGCATTTTTTAATTTGCCGGTTTTGTAATCGACAACGGTTACCTGTTTGCCAATAAATTCAACCTTATCGAGGTTGCCTTTTATGGGCACGCCTTCAATTTCAACATTTTTTATGCTGCGCTCGGTGACTGCTACTTTGTTCCAAACTTCAATATTCTGGTTGTAATAAACGGGCAATATTTTCTCGCCGTAATCCATTCTTCTTGCGAAATCTTCTTTTGTGAACGAATCGCGGTTACGGTACATAAACCAGCGGAATTCCTTCATGAATTCATCCGTCAACGGGAATTCGTCGTCATTATCCTTTAACTTTCTGAAAGCTTTATTTAAGGCCCAATGTACAGCCTGGCCAAATGTTGCCGCCGGACTTTTGCCCGATGGCACCTTTATCAGGCACTGAAAATAAAACCTTAGCGGACAGTCGAGGTAATTACTAAGGTGTGTTACCGAGAGCGTATAATCCTGCAATAACTGGTTGATGTAGTTGGTGTCAAGCAGTTCAATTTTTGGCTGATCCGTTTCGGTAAACTGGATGGCCAAAAATTCCATCATCGCATCTTCATTTACCTTTGGGTGCTGTACCCGAAGGTGTGTATCTGCTAAAATTTCACCTACAAATTGTGATGCTTCCTGGTCTTTCCCATTTTTATCTTTACCGGAATAAGAAATCGCAAGGCATTGTTTTGCGCGGGTAATGGCCACATAAAACAACCGCCGGGATTCTTCTTTTTGTGCTATATCATCATCGGATGCCTGTGTTAGCGTATCGGGATAACTAAAACCATAATTGCGGCCTTTGCTGTCCCATATTTTTTTACTGCAACCTATGAGGAACACATGCTCGAACTCCAGCCCTTTCGATCCATGCGCAGTAAGGAAGTTAATGCCATTTTCTGAAAATATAACCTGGTTCAGGTCAAGGCGTATCTTATTTTCTTTCATCAGCTTGATGATAGCAATCAAATCGGCCAACTTAATTTCCGGGTCTTTGCGGCTTTCATCTTTTAAAAAGTTGAAAAAGTTGGTAAGTACCTGCATGTACCAGCCTTTATCAGGTTGTTCCATAACAAATTTAAGGATACCCATTTTTGCGATAACCTGTTGAAAAAGCTGTTGCAAGGTATTACTTACCGAATATTTTAACAGGTAATCTATATCTGCCATCAAAAACTTCATGCCATGGTTGGCCGGCTGGTCAAACAGCCCGGGCTGGGCAGGTGAGCGCATTTGGCTGATGTAGTTGCGCAGCGAGGTTTTCGGCTCGTTACGGTTTGCCGTGCTATAGTTTTCTTTTGCTACCGCGACACTTGCCTTAGCTATTTCAATTGGCGGGATATCAAAAAAATCATAATGCATTATCTCGAACAGCAGTTCATCCCCACTATAAGGCGAGTCCATTTCCATGGCGAGGTACTGCAATATATTGATGATCTTTTCGCCGAATGGTAAAGTGAAAATATCTATTTTACGTTTGGTGTTTACGGCTATGTGTTTGGTATCGAGGTATTGCAACAGTTCTTCTACCTGGCTGTGGTTGCGGTAGATCACTGCAATTTCTCCGGGCTGGGTGCCTTTGGCCAGCAGGTTTTTTATTTGCATGGCCACATCCACCAGTTCCTGTCCGGGGTTTTCGTATTCATTAATAGCCGGGGTTACGGCCATCGTATTAAAGCGCGGGTGGGCAGCTTCGAGGTTCTTATCCAATGCCAACTGCGTAGTTAAACGCTCACGGTTATTATTGATAAGGGCCCTTGAAATATCAAGTATTTGTTGATTTGAACGGTAATTTTGCTTTAGTACCACCGTATGCAGGGTATTTACATAATCGTTAGCAAAATCAAGGATATTCTTCATGTTCGCACCCTGGAACTTAAAGATCGATTGGTCGTCGTCACCCACTACAAAAACGTTCGGAGTCTCCCAATAATTCAGTATAAATTTTAACAACTCATTTTGCGACCCACTGGTATCCTGGAATTCATCTACCAAAATATACTGGTAACGTTCCTGGTAACGACGCAGCAATTCTTCACTTTCATTAAAAGCTTTAAGCACCCATTGGATCATATCGTCATAATCGTACCGGCCGCGCTCTTTCATCTTTTTATCGAAATTGCGGTACTCGCTTACTGCGGCCAGTAGTTTTTTCATGGTATCATGTGCTTTGTCTATCAGGCCCTGGTTGGGGTCGCCGGCTTTTATGCCTTTGGTTGCATTGGCGCGTTTATAAAAAAAGCCATCGCGCAGGTGCAGATCTTTCAGGTATTCTTCAACGGCAGCATTCATTATTTCCTCGCTCCAGTTTTCTTTTTTCATGGTCGAAAAAAGGTCTTTCAGTCGCGGCGCATCGTAATAAACTTCGCCGGTAAAGCGCTTTAATAAATGGTCGTTGGAGAATTCATCCACCAGCTCCCTGAACAACATGGCCGATTCCAGGTCAGATAAAGCCTCAAGGCTCAGCTTGCCGAAATAATCAAGGTTTTCCTGGATGATCTCATTGCAAAAAGCATGGAACGTATAAATATTAACCCGGTAAGCGTCAGGGCCTATGAATTCAAACAGGCGTTTGCGCATGGCAACAGCGCCGGCATCAGTATAGGTAAGGCATAAAATTTCGTGTGCATTGGCATCTGTTTCGGTTAATATTTTGCCGATGCGTGCAGCTAATATCTGTGTTTTGCCAGTCCCTGGTCCGGCAATAACCAAAACCGGGCCATCCATTTTATTAACGGCGGCCAATTGTTCGGGGTTAAGCTGGGCAAGCGCCTGCTGAAATTTTTCGTTGTATTTGTTGGGATGCATGGAATTTCAAATAGAAAGTAACAGGGTGGCAAACGGAAAAAGATTTGACAACTTTTAAAAAGTTGTCAAATCTACATGTTTTATAAAATATTATTCCGGCTTCAATTGCTTTTTAAAAATGCGTTAAGTTTTTCCAGATATGGGGGTTTTAATAAATTTACAAGGTAACTTGGGTGGGGGATGATTATAAATTTTATGCCATTTAATTCCATGTTTTCAACTATATATCTGGCTCCATCCATGGCGTATAATTTTTCAAAGCTACCTGTTTTAGGTTTCCATTTATGAAATGATATTCCTGAATCTATTAAAGCATTTTTAACCTCATGCCCTAAACAAATAACTATCCGGGGCTTTATAAGTTCAAGTTGAATTTTAAAGAAATCATTACATAAATTCTTGTAACAATTTTTTAATTTATTTACCTTTCCATCATACATTCGCTTAGTCATCGTGGTACCACAGTACAAGCCATCGTCAAGTCGAACCCCTAAATAGAAGTTTGTAAAAAAGGTCTTATAAGTATCTAACATAGCTCTTTTGATCAAGTTATTTACTGTCTTACCTTCTGTTTCTCCTATGTCATTACAGTCTTTTTCAACGTAGTTAACTGTTCCAAAATCATTTCCTAAAACCATTACACCGCCTTCATCAATTTCGTCTGTTGTAGGTGATCCATCTGTTTTATTATTTTCGTCCAAAATGCCCCAACCTAATGGGAAAAAGCCATACTTCATTTCTTTAAACCGGTTTACCATTCCTGATTTTTCAAAATCAAGTTTGGAAGTTTCCTTTATTTTCTCAAGTTCATCAAATAGCTGCTGAATTTTCATATTATTTTGATTTAAGGTTTATTGTAATTAATCTTCGATTTCTCTTAAATAATCTTTAAATTCTTTTTCATCCTGAAACAACCCATCTCTGCAAAAAGGAAACCTATCAACCAATTGCGGACTTAACATTTCACCATTTTCAACGTCATGGGCGTAGTTAATAGTTTTTCTAAAATCCCTTTTACCCCTAAAATTTAAAACTGCTGCCTGTACGCCAGGGAAACTAATAGCAATCTGCAACCCTGTTTTCTCACTTTCAAAAAAATCGTTAGCGTTTAAACGCATCCTGACCTTTTCGCCATTCAGTTTGCTTTCAGGGCAATAGCCATCAAAAAATTGATCCCACATATTGATTAGGTTTATTGATTTGTTTATATCAGGATTTGTCCTTTTTAAAAGGTTTAGAATTTAAATTGAATGTAGCAAATTATTTTGAGAAAATGATCACCTCTAACTATACAAAATTCTTTTAAAATATTTTAAATTTGCTTAAAGCAGTTCACAATGCGTATCACTCAAATAAGGCAACAACTACACGATTATATCGATTCAGCAGAAGATAAAAAGCTAAAAGCTATTTATACTTTGCTTGAAGATGATATTTCCGAAGGTTATCAACTTACTGAAGATCAAAAACAAGAGTTGGATAGGAGATATGATGATTACATGAATGGGATTGGTAAAACCTATACTTGGGACGAAACTGTCGCTATGGCAAGGCAGGCATTAGCCAACAGAAAAAACAAAAAATGAATTACTCATATATACTAAAACAGGAAGCCTCAAAGGAATTCTCTGATGCTTATGTTTGGTATGAGGAACAACAGGAGGGTCTCGGAGAGTCATTCATAATTACAGTTGAAAGCAAATTAAGAAAAATTTGCAATAACCCTTTTCATTATAAAATCGCCTACAAACAATTTCATGAGGCCTTAACCGATAGGTTCCCTTTCCTCATCGTTTATTTTATTGACGAGAAAAATAATCTCATTGTTGTTACTGCAATATTTCATACAAGCCGTAACCCTAAAAAGAAATTTAAAAGAACAAGGTTAAAGTAGCAGGTTTATAAATATTTAGCATACTTCTTCATCACCTCGTCATTCGGGGTCAGCTTACCTTCGGCCGCTTGCTTTTGACCTCGCTCTATACCTGCTTTTACATATGCGGGCAAATCATTCCAAAAATCCTTTTCTTTTAATTCAGTTTTTTTGAGAGGGATTATTTTCATATGCTACTAATTGTGTTTAAGCCAAATTTACTATATTCACCCTTTCAGCACCGCCCGCATCGGGTAATATTCATAGGTATTTATCTGGCTTGCAGGGTCATTAGCTATAATATCTTGTACCTGTGCTTCATCATCCACTTCAACTACACCAAGGCCATACACGCCTTTCGGATCCATCACGGGGCCGTAAACTATCACCATGCCTTTATCCATCAGGCCTTTAAAATAGGCAACGTGCTGCATCATAATTGCTCTTTCTTCATCGCTCATATCCTGGGCGAAGGTTGGGCGGCAGGGCACAAGTTTTAATGCGAAGTGTTTTTTATCCATAGTTTTTTAAGTAAAGATAATAATTCAGGCCTTTTTCGCCAAAGCCACAATGTCCTTTACTTCGAGGATGGGTTTGTCATATCCAAACTTAACCACGTTGATCATAGCCTGACCCAGTTCTGCCAATGTGCTAAGTCCGTTGGGGAATATCCGCCGTAACAAAGGGTACATCCAACTAATATATTTATAATACTTATTGGTGTTTTTCAATCCTTCGGTCGGGTGCATGTAGCCGGGTCTAAATGCAAATACGTGTTTAAATGGCAGCTTCATCAAGTCGTTTTCTGTTTTTCCTTTTACGCGCGCCCACATTGATTTTCCTTTTTCCGTACTGTCGGTTGAAGCGCCCGAGACATAACAAAACACCATATCCGGGTTTAGTTTGCTTAACATCGTTGCGACATTTAAGGTTAAAGTATAGGTAAGTTTATAGTATTCAGGTTCTTTCATGCCCACAGACGAAACGCCGAGACAAAAAAAGCAGGCATTATAACCGCTTAACTGGCTTTCAATGGATGAAATATCAAAAAAATCCGCGTGGATGATCTCTTTTAGTTTTGGATGGGTAACACCGCAGGGTTTACGGTTGATCACCAAAACAGCCTCAACATCCGGGCTTAATAAACATTCGTGCAGTACACCTTCGCCTACCATCCCGGTTACACCGGTGATGATGGCTTTTATTTTTTCATCCATATATTCTTTTTACGTCAAGAACCAAGAGTCAAGAACCAAGATGAAAAACTCGCAATTTTCTTTTGCCTTGATTCTTGCTTCTATTATTTACCGAGTGGAAAGCTGTAACCGACAGACGCGGTTGCTGCGCCGGTTTCGTTTTTGCCATCTTCAGCCACTTTTTGTATATTAAGGAAGCCATAGTTGCCGCCGCCTTCAATAAAGATATAACCTTTTTTTAATCTATAAGCAAAGCCGAGGTTTCCTTCGATACCGAAGTTAACTTTATTTATCTGGTCTTTAATATCCTGTGTATTATCAAACGACTGGGGACCGCCGGGCAAAGCCTGTGTTCCTGCCGGATCGGTGTAAAAATTGCTCGAGCCGCTGGTTACTTGTTTTGCATAAACCAGGTAGCCCAAAAAAGGGCCTGCATCCACATAAAACCGCCATGGCGAACTTTTGAAGTTCCAGCCAAATTTGGCCAATACGGGCAGCATCAGGTAGTTTAGTTTTGCCGTGCTGTTATAATTGGCATAAAGGTATTGCGGCGACTGCCCGGGCGGGAACTCCTGGGCTACCTGTGCTGGCGTAGCAAAGGCTTGCAAGCCGTCTTTTTTACCACCCTGCGCCGAATACTCAAGCATTGGCTGCAACGAAAACAGGTCGGAAAATTTAAGTTCAGCAAAAATACCAGCATCAAGTCCCGACCTTGAACTGTAGCCTGTATTTAAAGGGGTTTCGCTGTTGCCGCCGGCACTCAAATTAGGAATACTGAGTCCGCCCCTGACACCTAAGGAAACATCCTGGGCATTTGCTTTAAAAAACAAGAAAGTTGAACATGGAATGAGTAAGTAAAAAATTGATTTTTTCATGATTTTAATGATTAATTGGGTGAAACTTAAAACACTAAAAAAATAGAAGGTGGGGCAAACGCGTTTTTTAATTAACATTAGCCTTACACAAAATTAATTTTTATACAGAAAGCACCATGCTGTTACGTAAATATTACAAAGTGATGAATTTAGGA
>JABDCF010000032.1 GCA_013288235.1 Bacteroidota bacterium
TAATTTTTAAGTTAACATTACTTTGCCCATAAATGCCATCATGGCAGTAAGTTTTTATTTAACTTTCGGCTTTATCTAACCGCTCAATTAAAAAAGCCCCGTCCTTATTTTATGGAACGGGGCGCTTTAATATAATTTTATGAATTATTATTTTTTAGGTGGTGCAGATGGCTGCGGTTTTGGTTGCTGCGTAGCAGGCTGCCCTGTTGATTGTCCCAGGCCTGGCAGTACAGATGACTGGGCTGCATTTGCACCAGGTTTCGAAGCGCTTTTAACCGCATCCGCATGTGAGTTCACACTTTTCTCTGTACCACCTTTAGTAGCTACGTTTATTGCCAGCGAAAGCACCATTAACGTGATAGCAAGTATCCATGTGCCTTTTTCTAAAAAGTCACCTGTTTTTTGCACACCCATTAATTGCGATGAGCTTGAAAAATTTGACGATAAACCGCCACCTTTGGGGTTTTGAATTAAAACGATGAGTACTAAAAGTACACACACAATGATCGAAATGATCAAAAATAGCTGATACATTATTTTATATTAATTGGTTTTCTTTTCTAACTGTTCTATCTTGTCGGCAAAGTAACGGCTTTTTTCCGGAAATTTCAACATCAATTTTTTGTATGATGCTATGGCTTTGTGGTAAAGCATCTGGTCGGAATAAATGGCGGCCAATGTTTCGGTTACCAGTTCATCACGATCTTCCGAGCTTTTTTTAGCCTTGTTCTCGTTATCTATCTTTTCGCTGCTTTGCGGCCTTATCTGCGGTTCTTCCTTTATAAAGCGCTCAATAATGGTATGCTCCTTCGGCTTCATCGCGTGAGGAGCTGCCGGCGGTGGTGTGCTTTTATCTAATTCTTCAACAGAAGTTATGTGAAAAATATTTTCAAAATATTGCTGCTGCAATTCATCGGCAGGTTTCTTTGGCCTGTTAGTAGTTGAAGTCGTCGTTCCTTGTTTTATGTATGGCTGATAAGTTGCAGCGTATTCTTTCCGGGTTTTATCAAGCCACCACATAAACGTATAAGGCATCTTTTCATCATGATACTTTGATACATCCTGGTGTTCGGTATCACCTGCTGCGGACGTTTTTAATTCATCAGGGCCTGATATTTCTTCCTGTTCCTTCGGTTTATGTTCGCCAAATGTTTTATCGAACGCAAAGAAATCTGAAGATGCAATACTTCCCTTTATTAATTCTTCTTCACCGGGGTAAGTTTCACCTGTCGTCTGCGGTTTATTTCCCGAATCGATGTTTATTTGCTCAATGCTAACTATTTCATCGAATACCTCGTCATCCGCAATATATTTTTCAGGCTGTTCTTCCGGGGTTTCAACAGCCGACGCTTTCTGTTCTTCTTCTTTTGCTTCTTCGTGATGGTCTTCAATATGATGTTCAACCGCAACCGGTTCATTATTCACTAACTCATGTTCCTGCGGAACAGCCGGCATATCCTGGAATGCGGTTTCGTGTCTTTCAGGTTCATTTTCAACAGGGATATTCTCTGCAATTGGTGCTACAACTTCATGCACTTCCTCATTCTTATGGTCAGCAGGCACTTCAATGGCGTCGATCTCCTGGTTTTGATAAGCAGTTTCTACCGGTGGTGGCGTAGCTTCATGTGTTTCCTCAGCCTTATCTTCAAATGGTTCTGCTACCGCTTCGCTTTCCTGGATTTGATGGGTAGTTTCTAAAGACGGCAGTGATGTTTCATCAGCCTCTGTGACCTGGTGTTCAACAGGCGCTTCAACAGATTCATTTTCCCTGTTTTGATCGGCAGTTTCTAAAGGCCGCGAAAATGTTTCATCAGCCTCTGTGACCTGGTGTTCAACAGGCGCTTCAACAGATTCATTTTCAACAACATGATGCCCTGTTTCTGTTAAATACTGCTCATCAATTGCTGTGGGGGCATGTGTTTCTTCGTGCACCGCAGGTTCATGCGCTGTTAATTCCTCAGTTACAGTTTCAGACGCCGTATTACCGTTCCAATAAGTTTCGGCGGCGTTAGTATCTGTATTTTCCTCATGGAATGAGGCCGAATTTTCATAAATTGGTGGCTCGGCATACCTGTAATGGCCATTTGCCCCTATACTATTTTGAATTATTATCCTTTCATCGGGCACACCAACAAAAGTTGAAGGGGCATTGATGAGTTTATATAATGATCGTGCATTAAAATAAACCGAGGCCTGCCTTAAATTTTTATCATCACTGGCATGTGCAAGCAATGCATGCAAAACGCCGCTCTGCGGAAAATCATTGACCAGCCGCTGCAAATCATAAGCATACAAATGGGCGTCATCAGCCGGGTTGGCTAACAGCTTCCATAAAAATTCGTTCTGACTGTTATTGTAATATTGATCCACGTTGCTGAAAGTACGAAATGCCTACCAATTTTCAAAAGCTTTATTAAAAATATCTTCCGTTATTTGCTTATTAATCGCCGCTATCAATGTTTGCTCCTGCGTATTAATATCCCCGCTAAACGGCAATGCCTTTGAAAATGGTTGTTCAAAACTATTTTTTTTATTCAGATTATCCACATATTTCACATTAACCGTGATAGTTAGCTGGCTTGCGCCCGCAATTGGCGCCACGTTATTAGCTGTGGCATTGATAGATACCGGTGTAATATTATAATCGGTAATACTGCCCGATAGCACTGCATCCGCCTCCTCGCCCCGCACAATGCTCAGGCGGGTGGTGTTCCTTATACGGTCTTTCAATGCTTCCGTAAACTGGGTGCTCAGGTTATTTACCACCAAAGCGGCATTATTTTCAAAAAAATCAACCCTTATGGTTTTCATATTGGGCGGGATGGAAGTTCCGCTCAAACTTAATTTATAAGTACACGATGGACTAACCAAAACCAACCCGATAAGCGCTATTAATAACCCTGTTACCCTTTTCATTTATTATAAATTTAATTCCTTTATCTTCCTGTACAAGGTCCGTTCAGATATACCCAATTCACTTGCCGCAAGTTTCCGTTTGCCCTTGTGTTTTTTTAATGCTTTCCTTATCAGGTCCGATTCTTTATCGATCAGCGAAAGGGATTCTTCCACCTCTTCGGCATCCTGTGTTATATTGTAAGGATTAGCGTTATTATTATTATTGCTAATAACTGGTTTTTGCAATGTAAATTGTGTTTCGGATGTCCCGGGCAGGTCAATATCGCGGTATAATTGATTTAAAGTTTGGGAATGATTGGCATGATTGATGGAAACGCCCCCATGCTCAATAATGTCAGCGACAAGTTTCTTCAACTCCACCATGTCGCGTTTCATATCAAACAATACTTTATATAAAATATCCCGTTCCGAAAAATCTTCCTTTTGCTGGTTGTCCAGGCGCATAGGCAGGTTGCGGCCGCTTGTTTCCATCGGGATATAAGTAAGCAGCGTTTGGCCGGTAATAACACGGTCACGCTCCAGTACGGCCAATTGTTCGGCCATATTTTTCAATTGCCTTATATTGCCCGGCCACGAGTAATTGACCAATACCTGCTGTGCCTCATCATCCAATTGTATGGCTGGGGTACGGTATTTATCTGTAAAATCAGAAGTAAATTTTCTGAATAGTAAGTAAATATCCTCCTTTCGGTCGCGCAAAGGCGGGATGCGTAGTGGAACAGTGTTTAAACGATAATAAAGGTCTTCCCTGAATTTCCCGCTTTTAACAGCATCGTAAACATCAACATTGGTAGCGGCAATAACACGCACATTTGTTTTCTCTACCTTTGATGAACCAACCTTTATATACTGGCCTGATTCAAGCACCCTAAGCAAGCGTGCCTGGGTACCCAAGGGCATTTCGGCAATTTCATCTAAAAATATGGTGCCGCCATTTACTGTTTCAAAATAGCCTTTGCGTTCGCCAACAGCGCCCGTGTAAGCCCCTTTTTCGTGGCCAAATAGCTCGGAATCTATCGTTCCTTCAGGTATAGCGCCGCAATTTACAGCAATAAATGGCCCATGCTTGCGCGGGCTCATCTGGTGTATAATGTGCGAGAATACTTCCTTACCGCTGCCACTTTCGCCGGTTATTAAAACCGAAATATCTGTCGGCGCAACCTGGTTAGCTATATTTATAGCCCGGTTAAGCAACGGCGAATTGCCGATGATACCGAAGCGTTGTTTTATTTCTTGAATCTCCATGTTGTTTAATTAGTGAGCGGTTGATTGGGTTGATTAAGTTGATTGGGTTAATGATCCATGTCAAACATCCTCAACTAAACCAACAATGATAACCAATTCAATCTCTTCAACTCAATCTAACTCAATCAACTACTTTTCCTATCAAAGTAGCTGTAGTACTTCTATCTACTAATACGTTAACATATTCTCCTGGTTTATAACCTTCGCCTACCGGGAAAACAACCATCGCATTCTGATCGCTCCTCCCGCAATAATCATTATTTGATTTTTTTGAAAAACCTTCAATTAATACCTTTTGTGTGGTGCCTACCAGCTTCTGCAATTTGATAAACGAATGTTCCTGCTGTTTTGCTACTATTTCTTTTAAACGGCTGCGTTTTACAGCTTCAGGTATATCATCTGCATAACGTTTTGCTGCCAACGTACCCGGCCTTTCGGAATACATGAACATGTAGGCAAAATCATATTGCACATAGTTCATCATGCTCAAAGTATCCTTGTGTTCTTCATCTGTTTCGCTGCAAAAACCGGTGATCACATCCGTTGATATAGCACATTCCGGGATGATCCGGCGGATGGCGTCGATACGGTCGATATACCAATCGCGGTCGTAGGTGCGGTTCATCAGCTCCAGCACACGGCTATTGCCTGATTGTACCGGCAAATGGATATAGCTGCAAATATTATCGTATTTTTTTATGGTATATAAAACCTCGTCGGTTATATCCTTCGGGTGCGAAGTTGAAAAACGAACACGAAGATCAGGACTTATTAAGGCAACCATTTCTAAAAGGTTAGCGAAATTGGTAATGGCCTCAGCCCCTACAGCCCCCTCTAAATCTCCCCCGGTTGGGGAGACTTTAGCTTCGCCTGTGCTAAAACCTTCCTTGATGGAAGTTTCTTCTTTATAAACTGGAACCTTTTCCTGGCGTTCTTCATTGCTAAATACCAATTCCTGCCTTTCGCCTTTTACCTTTTGCCTTTCACCTCCGACGTTCCACTTATACGAATCCACATTTTGCCCCAGTAAAGTAACTTCGCGGTACCCTTTGTTAAACAGATCGGTACATTCTTTTACAATTGATTGCGGATCGCGGCTGCGCTCGCGGCCACGGGTAAATGGTACCACGCAAAACGAGCACATATTGTCGCAGCCACGCATAATAGAGACAAAGGCGTTTATGCCATTACTATTTAAGCGTACCGGGCTTATATCAGCATAGGTTTCCTCGCGGGATAAAAGCACGTTTACGGCTTTTTGGCCACCATCAACTTGCTCTATCAGGTTTGGCAGGTCGCGGTAAGCATCGGGGCCGACTACAACATCAACCAGCTTTTCTTCTTCTAAAAATTTCGATTTTAAGCGTTCAGCCATACAGCCTAATACACCCACCACCAGGCCGGGGTTTTTCACTTTGGCTATTGTAAACTCCCTTAGACGGTTGCGCACACGCTGTTCGGCATTTTCGCGGATAGAGCAGGTATTTATAAAGATCACATCGGCTACATTGTAATCCGAGGTGGTTTCAAACCCTTGTTCCAGCAAAATGGACGCTACTATCTCGCTATCCGAAAAATTCATGGCGCAGCCATAGCTTTCGATATATAATTTACGGCCATTATTTTTACCGGTTACCGCTTCTAACACTAAAGCCTCCCCTTGCCTGCTTTCATCATGTACCTTATCCGGAATAAGCAAATCCATCATCCTATAAAAATTAGTCTGCAAAAATACATAAAATTTAATATAGTGTGACAGATTGGCAGGAAATGATTGCATCTTTTGCCCTCTTTCCCGCTTGCGGAAGAGAGGGCCGAATAGCGCAGCGCATTCGGGGTGAGTAAACTCTACGACAGGCACGAGCGTTAATGCTGCTCGCATAATCTACTCACCCGGTCTTTGCTTTGCTCGACCACCCTCTCTACCGCAAGCGGTAAAGAAGGTTAAAAAGCTGCCTTATAACAACTTTGCTACACAACCTGTAGTTCCACAACGGCGCCCAACAAATGCTTACATTTATTGTTATAAATCCTAAACAATCAGAAATTTATCAATAATAGCAAACAATGCCCTTTAATAAAACAACACGTACCTGGCCTGTTATTTTGCTATCTGTTGTAGTTATTGTTGGCGTGATTGGGGCATCAGGGTATTATTTTTATACGAAGTATTTGAGTGACATCCATTGGAAACCTATATTACAACAGCAATTAAAAGAGCTGGTGATAAAATCGAGCGACAGCTTATATCATATTGAATACTCTGACTTTGACCTTAACACGGCATCAGGCAATGCCACCCTTTATGATTTCAGGCTGGTGCCTGATACCAATGTTTACAACAAATTGGTGACGCTGAAAAAAGCGCCTGATAACCTGTTTATATTAAGTGTAAAAAAACTATCCATAAAAAATATAGGCGCCCGGAAAGCGTACAAGGAAAAAATACTTGACATCGATAATATTGTTATTGATAACCCTGCACTCACCATCATAAATAAGCGTTATGATTTTAATGATACGGTAAAAGTTGGCAAATCAAAAACGCCGTACCAACTGCTTAAAAAAGTATTTAAACAACTACGAATCGATTCTATATCGCTTAACGACATCAGCCTGAATTATATAAATAAAAGCAACCCGGTAACTAAACACACTGCTTTAAAACACCTTGATATTGATATTTCGGATATTGTGATCGATTCACTATCAGGTAAGGATCCAAGCCGTTTTTATTATACCAAAGGCATTGACGTTACCGTGCATGATTATCATATCTACACGCCAGATGGTTTGTACAAGGCCGATGTAAAAAAGATATTCTTCTCCACCGGTCAGCGAAAGATCATACTTGATAAAGTGTCTTTTCTGCCGAGGTATAACCGTACTGATTTTTATAAACAAAGCGGCGTAGCAGGTGATATTTTCAGCTTAAAGTTTAAACATATCGCCATTAATAATATCGACCTGCAAAGATTTTTGCGCGACCAGAAGCTGTATGCCGGGACAATGGACATCACCAACCCGGATGTTGACATATACACCAACAATGCTTTTAAGGGTAAAAAAAACACAAAAATTGGCAAAGACCCTCAGCAGGCCCTGCAAAAAATTGCGCTTGATATGAAGCTGAAACGGTTGAACATTAAAAATGCAAACATCGATTATTCTGAAACAGATGCTACAACAGGCGCCACCGGGCAAATAGTATTTACCCATACCAATGGCTATATTTTAAATGTGACCAACGAAGCTGCGGCAAAAAGGCTCAATCCATATATGATAGCCCGCATCAATACCACGTTTATGGATGCAGCGCCGTTGCAGGTAAATTTTAAATTCAACTTAACGGCCAAAGACGGTGCCTTCAATTATTCCGGTGAACTTGGCGCTTTCGATGGTAAAATATTGGATAAGCTTGTAAAACCGTTAGCTATGGTGCATGTGGTTTCGGCGGATGTAGATAAACTTATTTTTAATGTAGACGCTAGTAATTACAGCGGCAAGGGCAGCCTGGAGTTTTACTACAAAAATTTAAATATCCAATTACTAAAAAAAGTTAATGGTAAAACTGAACTGCAAAAACAGGGCCTGATCTCAATGCTGGCCAATAATTTGATCATAGAAAGCAATAACCCGGATAAAAAAGGCGTTTTCAGGCCAGGGCCGATTGACCTGCAGCGCGACCCGTCAACATCGTTTTTTAGCTTTTTGTACAAAGGATTACTTGATGGATTAAAGCCAAGTGTTGGCTATGATAAAAAAACCGAGGGCAAAGTGACTAATGCAATAGTAAAAGTTAGTAATTTGGTTGACAAGTTTAATACGTTTAAAGAAAACCGGAAACAGCGACGGGAAGAACGTAAAAAAGAACGCCAGGCAAAAAAAGACTCGATAAAACAAAGCAAGCTAATTAAAGAAAATTAATGGTCCTGAAATTTTTAAAGCATAAGTGGCAAAGGGTAACCGCCTGGGTCCTGCTGATACTTACCGCATTAGTTTTGATCCTGGCATTCTTTGTTAACCTGTACTGGTCGCCAATATTAGCTTCGAAGGTTAAAGAGGTTGTTTTAAAAAGCAGCGATAGTTTATATACCGTTAATTTTTCATCTGCCGAGCTGCACATACTCAGGGGCACTATAGTTATTTTTAATATTACCCTAAAGCCGGACACCGCTGTTTATAACCGGCGAAATAAACAACACCTGGCACCCAATAATTTAGTGGAGCTGCATGTAAAGCGCCTTACTTTATCGCACATCCACCCTTTTAAGCTATACTTTCAGCGCAGATTGGAAATCGGCGAAATAGCGGTAGATGAACCTGTAATAAATGTAAGTTACCAGCTAAACCATACACGTGATACGGTATTAAAGCAAAATAAAACTGCATGGCAAAAAATTTCAAAAAGCCTTCATTCCATTCATATCGGTACTATTTTACTGGGTGATGTTAAATTGATGTATAAGGACTACTCCGGCAATAAATTAGCAATTTCGGAATTAAAGGAAATGAACTTGAGTGCCAATGACCTGCTCATTGATTCAGCCACCCAAACTGACAGGTCGAGAATGCTTTACTGTAAAGAAATTATTGCTGAATTGAACAACTACACGGCCAATTCGGCAAACAGCTTGTACACTTATAAGTTTAACCATCTTAAATTATCAACCCTTACATCCCAGCTGAATATTGAAGGCCTATCTTTAAGGCCTGTTAACACTGGAGAATTCTTTCACAAAAGTAACCGCGACAGATTCACCCTGCGGGTCGATTCGATACAGTTAAACCACTTTGATTTTTTAAATTATCATAAATATCGCATAATCAGCGCATCAAACCTCATTTTAACCCGGGGGTCCGTTGAAATATTTGGCAACCCCAATCATTTCCAGGATGGCACAGACAAAATAAAGAGTTATCCCAGTGTCGGCCTTTCTAAAATAAACGCCGATATGAAGATAGACACAGCGTTGGTGCGGCATATCGACGTATTGTACAGCGAATACAACAAGAAGTCGGATAAAACAGGCACCATATCTTTTAACAATACAAACGGGCGGTTTTTAAATATAACTACCAACCAGGCCGCTTTACAAAAAAACAATATCAGTGCGGTGCAGCTTACCAGTTATTTTATGAACCGGGGCAGGCTTAACCTGGAGGCTGCCTTTAATTTGACTGATAAAAGCAACACCTTTACTTATAAAGGGGCGCTGGGGGTTATGGACCTAAAAACGGTAAATACTGCTACTATGCCGTTGAGTATGGTTAAGATAACCTCGGGAACATTAAAGGAATTGAGCTTTGATATTAAAGCCGACGGAACAAAATCACACGGCAAAGTTCTTGTGTTATACAATGACCTGAAGGTAGTTATACTGAAAGAAGACACCGTTTTTGATAATTTAAAACGCAGGCCTATCGAATCACTATACGCAAATTTGTTTATCCTTAAACATAACAATCCCGATGTAGCAAGTGGTATGCCCCGGTCGTTTTATGTTAATGGTATACGGGAGCCCAAAACCCCGTTTTTTAAATTTATGTGGCAAACCCTGCTTAGCGGAATAAAACCTGCCATTGGTTTAGATAAAAAAACCGAAGATACTATCGTAGCCATGAAGAGTAATAAGGCTATAAAAAAACAAAACCGCAAAATAAAAAAAGAAAAAAGGATAAAGCGGCGTGAAGCAAGAAGGGAAAAACGTGTTGAAAGGAAGTTGCTTAAAAATGAGCCTTAAGTCCGAAGTCAGGAGGGAAGAAAATCTAAATGTTCATTTTAACCTTTTAATTTTCTGGTGCTGGCATACCATAGCATGCACACCAACCAGCAAAAGATAATCATGTTCAGGCTTTGAGAAAAATTTATCTAAATTTGTATAAAACTGTTGGGTAAAATCCCTCAAAAATGTCATGACAACTTTAACCATACAAATACCAGATAAAGACAGGGACTTGTTTGAGAAACTTGCGAAAAGGCTTAATGTTAAAATCATTAACGTGGTTGAAGCAGATGCGCAACCAAATAGCACTACAAAAAAGGCTATTGCCGATGCCCGGTCGGGAAAGACCAAAAAGATCGAAAACCTTGATGTATTCTTCAAAAGCCTTTAATGTACATTTTAAGTTTCACCAATAGGTTTGAAAAAGATTTAAAGCTGATCAAGAAGCGATCTTTAAAAGACCTTAGCCTTATTCATGATTTTCTCAAAAACGAATTGGCAATAAAAGGTGCAACTGGCCTTCCTTCAAAATTTCACGCTCATAAATTATCCGGTAATTATAAAGACAATTGGGAATGCCATGTTAAGGGGGATTTATTGATTATATGGATCGCAATTACCGCAGAAAACGAAATCATATTGGTAAGGGCAGGCAGTCATTCGGATCTTTTCTGAGGGACAGGATTACCTACTGCCAAAGTAAACAGAGGGCCATTCTTATAAACTGACACTCGCTAAACAGTGTCAATATATTAATAGTTAATTTTGCTACAGATAAAAATTCCAACATGTCTATAACTACGGAAAACGAAATAATTGGGATGCAGCGGGCCAGTGATGCTGTAGCTATCACGCTTAAAAAGATGCGGGAGTATGCTAAACCGGGTATTTCCACAAAGGAACTTGACGAATACGGCGGCGAATTGCTGGCGACTTTTGGCGCATTTTCTGCACCTGCATTAACCTACCAGTTCCCGGGATATACTTGTATAAGCATTAATGGCGAGGTAGCGCACGGCATGCCATCGGCCGGTAAAATCCTTAAAGACGGCGACCTGGTAAATATCGACGTATCGGCAGAATTAAATGGTTACTGGGCCGATAACGGTGGATCCTTTGTGTTAGGACAGGACATCTACGGCCATGGCAAACTGGTAGAAACATCAAAAGAGATATTAAAAAAAGCCATCAGCAACGTTAAGGGTGGTGTCAGGATATCGGAGATCGGCAAATTGATAGAAACTGAAGCAAAAAAAGCCGGCTACACGGTAATCAAAAACCTCACTGGGCATGGTGTTGGCCGCAGTTTGCACGAGGAGCCCCATGAGATTGCCAATTACTACGACAGGTATAATACCGAACGTTTTAAAAAGAATTCGGTAGTAGCGATAGAGACATTCATTTCAACACGGTCGACCATTGCCGAAACACAAGCCGACGGCTGGACGCTAACTGGCAATAAAGGTGGTTTTGTTGCGCAGCACGAGCACACCATTATGGTAACCAGTGCTGAGCCGATGATTTTTACAGCGGGGAATAGGATTTGGGATTGATGCTTTAAATAATCTCAAAACCAAATGTGCTAAACAAAAGGCTCGAGAATTTTTTGATTAATATCACCCTGACCAGCTCCGCAGAGCCCCGTTGGAGAGTCGAGTAGGCAAGGGCATTTCAGCCCAAGCCTCTCACAGGTAGGGTCGAGGACTGGCGCACCGATCTACACTATTTGTTTGTTAATAATTGTTTATTTATGTTTCCAGTCCCCGCCGCGTCAAACGCAGCGTGCGCATTTAACGCACTGCGCTTACCTAATGACTTCTCATCAAGGCTTATAGCCTATCATGTCGGGGCCACTTTCCTTACGGATACTTTAAAGTCGTCGTATATTTTATACATACCATAAAGTTCCTTCGTACTCCATCGCGTCCAACCGAAACCCTGTCTTCCCTTGGCTCTCATTAAGTGCCGGCGGATCTTCTTGGTTAACCAATCTTTTACATATCCAAAGGTTTTAGCGGAATGCCCTATCTTGAAATAGTTCACCCAGCCTCTCAATATTGGATTTATCAAGTCCCTTACCCTTGTTAGCGGTTCAGAGTTATGCCTCCTGAATACATCTTTGATTTTCTCCAGCACTTTTGTCCTTGCCTCCATTTTGGGTTGATAGTTTACCCGCCATTTCTTAGTCTTCGTCCATAGTCGCCTAAAGTCGAAGCCCAGAAAGCTGAAGCTTTCTCCCTTGGTCAAGTCCAGTTGTTTGGTCTTTTCTTCATTAATGTGTACCTGCAATTTGTCCAGTTCTTCCCTTAGCCTTTTGTTTACCCCTTTCCACAGCCAGTCCCACTTTGGGTGTCCGTCTACTAAGATCACGGCATCATCAGCGTAACGGGCGTATTCCAGATGGATGTATTTCCCTTCACGGGTTGCTTCTTTCGCCTTTTCGAGCATTTTATCTACTTCATTGAGGTAGATATTGCTTAATAAGGGTGAAAGCACTGAACCTTGTGGGACACCCTCTTTGCCTCCTGCTTTTAGCATTTGCTTTAACAGTCGCATAAGCTGGTCATCTGCAATCCGTTCTGCTACCTTACCCAGTAGAATGTGATGCTTCACTGTATCAAAATATGCACGCAGGTCTAAATCGATTACCCTTGTCTTTTCTTTAACCACAGCTTCGGCAACCCGTTCTACCGCCTGATGGGCTGTTCGTTTTGGGCGGTATCCGTAAGAACCATCCTGAAAGTCTGTCTCAAATATCGGTTCCATAATCAGCTTAACTGCTCCCTGTACCACCCGGTCTTTGATTGTGGCGATACCGAGCTTACGGGTTTTACCGTTTGCTTTTGGTATTTCCTTGATCCTGTTCCTTGATGGCTGGTAAGAGCCTTCGATCAGTTCTTGTCGTATGTCCGTTAGAAAGCTTTCCACCCCTGATTGTTCGATATCATCAAAGGTCATCCCATCTATTCCCGGTGCTCCGTTGTTCCTTTTGACCATCTGATATGATTCTTCCAGTGTGTTTTGCTTGCATACGTGTACATACATACCCCAGAAGCGGTGGGCTTTATCAGCCTTCGCCTTGATGTATATCTTCCTCCTCAGTTCCTGCATTGTAATGGACGTTTTTATCATTTTCGTCTTTGCCTCTCGTTTTTGTTAGAAGAATTACCATTAGTAAGGAGACTTCGCTCCATTCCCATTACGGAACTTCCTTGCTACTATTCTCCTGTCCGACTCCCTCTCATCTTCAGTTCATTTCCTTCTTCAGTTATAGAACTTGTCTTGCTCCGGGCATTTCTGCCTGGGATGAGGAGGGTCTCTCCAGTTGCGTAACTTATCCTTGTTATCATGCTGCTGCTACCACCCCGCCAATGTGTTTTTCCGTCTCAGCCAGTTTCGGAAAAACATGCTGCCTTCGCTATTCGGTTATTAGCTCGGCCTTTTGGTTTTGATCACTTTCGAGGCTACTTCTGCATTCATTTTCATTGCGGCCTGATAACTTGCATAACCTGCTGTACAGGTTACTTTTCAATGAGCTTCATGAATTTCATTTCTTCCACCCATGTCATTTAGCTACAGCGCTTTGACTTTTACGCTGATGGGACTTGCACCCATTGGATATGTCCACCTTTGCTGGACGCACAACCGTACGTGAAGCTCTCGCTTCATACGGCTCTTGTTATCCAATCAATATATTATTCCTAATCGCCAGTGATAGAACATCTTTGCATGTTGAGCCTGTATTGCCTTATACTTGACATAAACCGACTTCTTTGTTCGTAGCTTGTATTTATTCTTCAGCCACTTGCGTATCAGTTCATTCAGGTATTGGAAGACTTCTAATGCTTCATGTCTATTGAACCTGGTGTAGTAATTAACCCATCCTCGTATTTTGGGATTTAAGTCTGCCGCAAACGATTCTAATACCCGTTCGCTCCACCTTGGTTTGAATATGCTTCTGATCCCTTCCCTGATGCTTGTCTTTGCTGTTTGACTGATTGCTCATCCGAATACCTGAAATACACCTTTTCTGCCAAACTTGTCTTGCATTGCCCGGAGGTGAAAGCTGTAACCTAAGAATGTGAAGCTTTCGTGTTCATGTTCACCTTTTCTCTGGTAGTTCTTACAGTATACTATTTTTGTCTTTTCCGGGTGCAGCGTTAATTCTGCAATCCTCATCCTTTCCCTTAGTCGCTTAAGTAACTGTTCGGCTTCCTCCTTACTGCTGCAGTGTATGACTACGTCATCGGCATAACGTTCGAATGGGTTTCCCGGATTTTCTTTGTCCATCCACTTGTCGAACGCATGGTGCAGGTACAGATTGGCCAGTAACGGACTAATTACGCCGCCTTGCGGGGTGCCTTTTGTTCTTGCTACTATGCTTCCGTCTTCCTGCTCAACTCCTGCCTTTAACCATCTTTCTGCATAAAGTAATACAAACTTTTCCTTCGTGTGATGTCCCAATAACTGCATCAGCATGTCATGGTTGATGTTATCAAAGAACCCTTTTATGTCCACGTCCACCACCCATCCATATTTAATACAGTTTTCATGGCATTGGGTTAACGCATCATGCGCACTCTTGCCCGGCCTGTATCCAAATGTACTGGGATGAAAGATGTTTTCCATCATGGGTTCCAGATAGTCTTTTACTACTCCCTGTGCAATACGGTCGCTCACCGTTGGAATGCCCAATGGTCTCAACCCTCCTTGTTTCTTGGGTATAAATACGGTGCGTACAGCTGGTGGGAAATAGCTGCCCGACGTCATGCGATTCCAGATTTTGTACAGGTTACTGTTCCGTTTTGCATTGAACATTTCTATGCTTTCACGGTCATTTCCTGCACCTCCCTGCTTCGCAATCACTTTCAGATAACTCTCCCATACCATCCGTTTGCTTACCGGTAATGATTTTGCCATTTTCTTTCTTAATCATCCCCCATTTATCATGGGGTTGTTACTAAATACTTTGACTGGATAACCTGAACTCTTCGCTCCTTTCCGCTTTCACGGTCTATCGTCACTACTACAGTCCAGTCCGCCACTCCGTTGCGCTTCGGCTCCCTTCGGGTTACCTTGTTGCTTTTATCTGGCAACTCATCACAACGGCAGCTTCTCACGTTCCATATAAAAGCCTGTGTAAAGCTCCTGCCGCCTTAATGCCGGTTGACCCGTAACCAGTATGCCAGTTTTTCCGTTACGGTCTGTCCTATCGGTGCAGGGACTCCAATAGTTTCGTCAACAAGTTGTCTTTTCGACATGTCATCAACGGTTCACTTACGTTCAGCTTCTTTACACTTACCTGATATCGTCTTTACGATACCTTTTCTCTAAACGTTCAGCACCATACCTTTTGGATACAGCACCTTTAGACGGTTTACACACTCCAACTGGGTGGCGTATGTGAAGGGCCTACCTTCATCTTTTATACAACATTGAAAAGAACTATCCTTTCTTTTCATTCGTGACACACCCCTGCGAGGACAGAAGAAAATCTAAAAAATCTAAATGTCATTTTCCCCTTTTTATAGAACTGATCCTGTACAATCCAAAACCGCACAGCCTCACGTCCGGTTTTGTTACAATACTTTTTTCAAATATTATATAATTCTCTATATGTCAATACATTAGTAATTTGGAACAGCTATTGAGGCTTTGATTTACGTGAACCCATATACATTTCATATCAACCTATTTGATCTGGCCTTCCTGGGCACGATATTTATCGGGCTAACTTTTGCCCTACAGTTAGGTTTCACCAAAAGAATCAACCAAACCGCCAACCGCTTTCTTGCCCTCGCCCTCTTAACCGTCGTTTTGCGAATGGTGTGGATATTGGGTATCGACATCCGGTTGGCCGCTCTCTTTCCGCACTGGACCTGGTTGCCGCTGCAATTTTCGCTGGCAATTGGGCCACTCATCTATTTTTATGTGCTTAAAACAACCCGGCCGGAATATAAATTCCGCGTGAAGGATTTGCTGCATTTCAGCCCCTTGTTGCTGCAACAGGGCGTCCTTTTACTTGAGATTAAGGAGAGCATAAGAACAGGCGCAGCTACGTATGATACGCTGATCTTTAAGCAGCTGAACCCGCTATTGCAACTGGCTGCGTTTATTTCGGTCAGCACCTACTTGTATTGGTCTTTCAGGCTAATTGAGCGCTTTTATCAGCGGCTGAAATTTAATAATGTAAGAGACCGGTACCGCTACGAATTGCGGTGGCTGTATCGCTTGCTGATGGGTTTAGGCTTGTTATGGCTATTGTGGATACCTTATACCGCAGTGGATTATTTTTATTACCATTACCAGTTGGGCACACATGCTTATTATCCTTTGTATATCCTTTTAGCAATAATCTTCATCCGAATTGCAATCGTGTCCTTTTTAAGGCCGGAGGTTGAAGTGGCGGTCCATGCGCCTTTTGTTTCCAGGCCGTTGCAACCTGCGGAACTTAAGCAAAAAGGTACCTGGCTGAGAAAAGTCGTTAAAGAAAACTGTTATTACCAGGACCCGGAATTAAGCTTAGGCTCACTTGCTGAAAAACTTGGCTTGACTACCCATGAATTATCCCAGATCGTCAACACAGCACTCAAAAAAAGTTTCAATGAATTTATCAATGAATATCGCGTGGCGGAGGTGATCAAAAGAATGCAGGACCCGGCTTACAACAGGATAACGCTGCTGGGTATTGCCTATGATTCCGGGTTCAATTCGAAAAGTACCTTTAACCTCATTTTTAAAAAAATAACTGGCAAAACTCCGGCGGAATATAAAACTGAACTGAGAAAAGAGTTCCTATCTTATAATTTAGGACGTCATTCGCAGTTTGCAGCGGTAATTTCGAATTATGAAACCAACACAAAGTGGTCTCATGAGAAATTAAATCGCAATTTTATGTTTAGAAATTATTTAAAAATCGCATGGCGCAACATTGCCAGGAACAAGGCGCATTCGTTTATCAACATTTCGGGCCTGGCCGTGGGTATCGCTTGCAGCCTGCTTATTTTGCTATGGGTGCAAAATGAACTGGATATGGATGCGTGGCATAAAAATGGCCCACGGATATACGATGTTTATGAACGCACCCACGTAGATCATAAGGATGAGGCCTCTTACGGCACGCCGGCGCTTATTGCCGGCGAAGTGAAAAAGGTTATCCCCGACGTGCAATATGCCACCCAGATGGCCTGGACAGAGCCGCACAATTTCAGGGTGGGGGAAAAAGCGCTGAAGCTCACCGGCAGTTTTGCCAGCGCCGATTATTTTAAAATGTTCGACACCAAACTTTTAGAGGGAAATGCGCAAAATGCATTAAATACGTTGTCCGGCGTCGCCATTTCGCATAATATGGCCAATCAGTTTTTTGGAAGCCCCGAAGCAGCGATAGGCAAAAACATTTTGTTGGAGAATACGATAAACCTTACAGTATCGGCTGTATTTGAGGACCTCCCCAACATTACTTCCACCCGGTTCGATTACCTCCTCAACTGGCAAAAATTTTTCGATGAGAATGATTGGGCAAAGGACTGGGGAAATGCAGGCCCGCTCACCTTTATTATGCTGCGGCCCGGCGCCGATCCTGTGCTGGTGGGTAAAAAGATCGCTCATTTCCTGGATACCTATACCAAACCGCAAAGCAGGGGCTTAACCCCCGAGTTGGCCTTACAGCCGTATAATGACATGTACCTCCATGGTAATTTCACAAATGGTGAAATTGATGGCGGCCGCAGTGGTTATGTGCACCTGTTCAGCATCGTAGCACTGTTTATCTTGCTGATTGCCTGCATCAATTTCATGAACCTGAGCACCGCGCGGTCGGTTAAGCGGGCGCGCGAAATTGGAGTGCGTAAGGTTGTGGGCGCCGAGCGGTCGGTTTTAATAAAGCAATTTATAGGCGAATCGATGCTGGTCACGCTGATAGCGGTGGGCATTGCCGTTTTACTGCTTGTAATATTGCTGCCCACCTTTAACCATGTAACACAAAAGCAGATCGGACTTCCATTTAACCGGGCTGTATTCTGGCTGGGGCTGGCCATCATCACATTAGTTACCGGTTTGGTTTCGGGCAGCTATCCGGCCTTATTCCTGTCATCATTTAACCCGGTGAAGGTCTTAAAAGGGACGCTGAAACTCGGCTCGGGCGTGACACTATTCCGCAAGGGCCTCGTGGTTTTTCAATTTGTGTTGTCCATAGCCTTGATCATCGGAACGATCGTCGTTTCCAAACAGGTAAATTATATCCAAACCAAAAATTTAGGATATGACCGTGAAAACCTGGTTTACGTGCCGCTTGACGGCGACCTGATTTCAAAATATGAAGTTTTTAAGCAAGAGGTGATGCGGCTTCCGGGCATACAGTCGGTAAGCCGTATCAGCTTCGACCCTACCAATATCGAGAATGGCACACGCGGTGTCGAATGGACAGGCAAGGACCCTAACGGCAATATTATGTTTACGAATACCTCGGTTGGGTACGACTTCGTGCGGTCCATGAAACTGGCCCTTGTCGCAGGCAGGGATTATTCAAAAGACTTTTCGACCGATTCCACAGGATACTTGATCAACGAAGCAGCGCTTGCCGTGATCGGCTATAAAAACCCTATCGGTCAGCCACTAACCTTTTGGGGTAAAAAAGGGACGATCATCGGCGTATTAAAAGATTTTCATTTCAACTCCCTTCACGAACAGATAAAACCGATCGTTATCCGCTTTGGCGAAAAAGAGGGTTATGGCAACGTGGTG
This sequence comes from Bacteroidota bacterium, assembly GCA_013288235.1. Taxonomy (GTDB): domain Bacteria; phylum Bacteroidota; class Bacteroidia; order Sphingobacteriales; family Sphingobacteriaceae; genus Mucilaginibacter. The sequence continues at coordinate 18,630 of JABDCF010000032.1, forward strand.
GTCCGTACGCAGCCGGGCCAAACAAAACAGGCGCTGGCCAGCCTTCAAAAGATTTACAAGGAACTGAACCCCAACTTCGCGTTTGATTATAGCTTCTCTGATACAGAGTACCAGGCGCTTTACCAGAATGAGCAGGTGGTAGGCAAGCTATCCGACGGTTTTGCCTTCCTGGCTATATTTATTTCGTGCCTCGGCTTGCTGGGCCTGGCTATGTTTACCGTTGAACAACGGTTTAAGGAGATCGGCATCCGCAAGGTGCTCGGGGCCAGCGTTGCATCGCTGTTTGCTTCATTATCCAAAGAATTTATTTTGCTGGTGCTCATTGCGATGTTGATCGCAGCACCGCTATCTTACCTGGCGATGACTAAATGGATGGAGAACTATCAATATAAAACAGATATCTCCTGGTGGGTATTTGCGTTGTCAGCGCTGATAGCGATCACTATCACATTGATAACGATAAGTTTTCAAACCGTAAAAGCCGCATTAGCGAACCCGGTAAAGAGCCTTAGAAGTGAGTAAGCAGTTTGCAGTAAAAAAAGGTGAAAGGAGAAAGGTTAAAGGTGAAGGGTAAAATTAGCCGGTAAACACTAATCACCAAAAAGAACTTAGATCCATAAACGTGCGATCTGAGATTTAGTTGAAACACTGTGTGGTGCGTTCCGGGGTGAGACACGGAGCGCATTTTTTATATCCGGAAAGGCATAACTTTTTTGGCTTAAATGCGCCATATGATCTTCGTCCCACCAAAATTGATGATGGGCTGTTAATAAAGAAAACCCCAACTAAATTGTAAATATCTCCCCTTCCATGCAACACTTTGCAAATCCATAGCATCTTATCAATAAAACAATCATCATGAAAAAAATAGTTAATACCATTTTTGCGGCAGTGTTAGTAGTTGCGGCAACTTTAACAGCATCGGCACAGTCTGAACAAAGCAGGCAGGTTTCGGGATTTAACGGCATAGCGTCGTCGGGGCCGTTTGATGTACATGTAAATATCAACGGTACCGAAAGTTTAAAGATCCGTGCCAACCAGGATATCATCAACAACATAGAAACAGTAGTTGAAGACGGCAAACTGAAGATAAAGTTTAAACATGAACACGAATGGGACAACAATGACCATAACGACAAAATTGATGTTTATGTTACCGCCAAATCATTATCATCGCTGGCCAACGCAGGTTCAGGCTCAATTAAAGTTGAGGGTGCTGTTAGCGGCAGTGATGTAGCTATCGTGCTAAGCGGCTCCGGCGACATCGAATCATCCGTTAAATCGGGCAATCTGCATGCCAACATCAGCGGGTCAGGTTCTATCAAGATAAAAGGCACTGCTGATGAAGCTAAAGTTTCTATAGCAGGTTCAGGTGAGTTGAATGGCAAGGGGCTAAAAACCAATTCGGCATCGGTAACCATAGCCGGTTCTGGCAATGCCTATTTTAACGCCGATAAAACTGTTTCGGCCAATATCGTTGGTTCCGGAAACGTAGTTTACTCCGGCAACGCCACCATTAGCAGCAGCAGGACTGTTGGCTCGGGAAGCGTTAGCAAAGCTGATTAAATAGTTTGCAGTTTCCAGTGGGCAGTTTGCAGTAGTGGTTTACCCTGCAGCAAATTGCCCATTGATTAGCCTACAGTTTCAAGTGGGCTGTTTGCAGTAATATTTTCAAGGAAACCGCTTTTAAAAATCTTGTCAATAAAAGCACACCCATGCTTCAGAGAGCAACCACAAGGGTTTGCCCCTACAGATGATCTCCATTTATAACAATCATAACATCACTATGATCCGCCTGTCTTTATCAAAAAAATGACCCGTAGGGGCGATCCCTCGTGGTCGCCCTTGGTGGACAATCTTTTGCGACCAGCAAACTGCCCACTGAAAACTGCAAACGCCACTATTGCAATATCAGTTTTAAATTGATCCCGAAATTGGTAAATGCGGTGTTAAATGTTTGGGATGTGTATGGCCGGGTGATGTTTGAATCGTAAAACAAATTGAGGGTAAACTGCTTGTTTATCAGGTAATCGATAGAAGGCCGCACGGTAATATTCTGCGCGCCGGATGATATCTGTGCTTCTTGCACAAATGCCTGGTAAATAAGCATTTTTGTATCCTGCAATGAGAAATCTATCTTAAAGTTAACGTCTTTTTTATTTGTGGATCCGCTGAACCATCCGAAAGGCCACACAAAATTTTTATCGTGATAGCCCCACCCTACCACTATTGCCGATTGGTTTTGCTGGGCCAGCTGGCTATTTAATACGCTAAGGCTTAATGACCGGCTCTGCCTGTATTCAAGCGTGGCTGTCATACTATTTTTAAAACGTGCATCAATGCCTATCAATGGCACAAACTGTTCGAGGATGGTTACCTGCGAAAACTGGTAAAGTGGTAAAAAATCGTTATTGGCATCCCTTGAGCTCACTGCGCCGTTAGTTTGAGCGTATTGCAGCAATGTGCTGTAACCGCTTACGTTGTACGATGATCTGTAACCATTTTTAATATCAAACGAATCGAAAACATCGCTAAAAAACGGAATATGGCTTAACCCGCTGTAGCTTATATTCCAGTTCGGAATAGGGATATTTGGAAACTGGCTTAGCCCCGAATTTGCAGCGCTCTTACCGGTATAAGCCGCCAGGAATGCCGGCACCAATACGTTCTGCGACGCAGCGCTGTAACCATCGGCATAACCATCAACAACCGGCCCAATGGAGTTCGGGTTTTGTTTTCCAAGCCTTTGCGAGATAATTGGTAAGTCTTCTTCAAACTTTTGAAAGAGCGGTGAATAGTTGTCTATCCCTGATATTTTTGAAAAGGCCGTAGCAAGAGACATATACGAAATGCTATAATCGCCGGTGGTTACCGGGTTATAACTTTCAATATTGCTCGATCCGTCTATCGATTTAAAATTGGTTTGATAAGTATGATCCTGTGTTTTATAAGCACTCAATTCTATCCGCAGGTCTTTAATAGGTTCAATAGTACTCTTGAAACGCAAATCGAGATTATACGTGGTTACATAAAGCTGATTTTGAAGCGTATCGGTACTTATCCAGCCATGTTCAAGCGCTGTTTGCCTGATATCTGCCTGGCTCCCTAATAAAAACCCGATACCCGGAGCGCCATAATTTAAGTCTTCGCCCGCAAAGTTGGATGACGGCAAGTACCCCGGTATAAATGTACCATCGGTGCGGGTATAAGTGCCACTAATGTTTTTAACACTGGTTAACAAGCCGATAAAGAATTTTGTCCATGGGTCGCCACCTGAAGTTTTTGCTTTTTTTATGAAAGAGAACTTATTATAAAAAGCATCAAGGTTAAGCGATGGCACGATCTGGATCGTCCGTGAATTATTAATGCTGTTACCTACGTTAAATTGCGGGTCGGTGATAGAAAATAAAGGCTCAGCCTGCCAGTTAAAATGGGTGCTGTAGCTGGTTATTAAAGTCACCCAGTCCATCTGCGGTATTTTATTGATGGGTACCGTATAATGAAAATTTATCTGATGGTTATAGTTGGTAGTACGACCAAGGCTTAACACATTTCGCCACAGTGTATCTAATTTTAAACCATCGAGCCTGCCGTAAGGCTCATCCACTGTTGAAAGGTTAGTGGCATCGATATCCATAGAAAACGACTTCGTAAGATTCCAACCCAAACCATAAACCCTCGTGATATTAAAGGTTTTATTAAATGTGGTAGGTATGGGTACTACATCTGTCGGGTCATTATTTCGCGGGGTCGTTTCTGAATAAAACCGGTCAAAACTTATGCTGTAATTTAACCTCGTCGGCCACAAGTTGTAATTTATATCCCGCAGTAAGGCAAGCGTATTGCTCTTGATTACCTTGGCTAACGGGCTGTTATATTTCGGTGTATTGGTATAATTATAAGCCAAAGCCACATGGTACGTTTTTTCAAGATCGTTTAACGTGGTGAAATCATGGTGTTCATATTCGCTATAAGCAACGGTAGCATTCCAGTTTTCAAGATCCCATACATGGTTTGGCGCCTTTTGATCGGTTTTTGCTTTGTGCACATTAGTAAAGTTCACACTCTTGCGTGAGGTATAGCTTTCAGCGGCATTTTTAATAGAGTCGCGCACAGTTTGGTTAGGTGCGGCATTAAGCTTGTCTTTTAACAAAATATCGCCGGAAGCCGGATCGTATTGCGGCATACTTACTGTGTTGGATACATTTACATAAGCCGGGATATGTACGCCGCTTTTATCAGGGAAAAATTTTCCAAGTTCGGCATTGGCGGCTATATTGTAGCCGGTTACATTATCAAGGCTACGATCTTCCATCCGCGAATCCAGCGTTCCAAAACCGGCGCTTGTATGTGTTCCGGATATAGTTATATCAGCAAAGTCAGCCAATTTGGCGTTCAACTTTCCGATAGCGGCCCAGCCTCCCTGCTCATTAAAATTTGTTAAGCGCAGTTCGTCAAACCAAAGTGTGCCGGTTTTTGGAAGGCCGTCATCAGTACCGGCTGTGGCCGGCGTCCTTAACGGGTTTCGCATACCCAGCATAACCGTTGTAACCTGTCCCAGGTCGGGCTCACCAACAATGGTAATTTTGTTATGCCCGTCGGTAACTGTAAATGGCATAGTTAACGGCCATGGTTGTCCGTTAAACTTCGCATTATCGCGGGCAAGCTTTGCATTGGTTAATAATGAAAGCTGCAGGTCAAGCTCATTTGAAGCAGGCCATATTAAATTCGGATCAGAAGTACCAGGCTGGGTAATTTGCATTGGTATTTCATACTCATAGTAGTTACTTACATAATCGGCGCCAAGGCGAATAAAAGCGCTTATATCGTTGTTCCTTAAAGTAGCGCCTTCAGCATGTATAAACATCTGCAGGTTCTTATATTGGCGCAGGTCATTATTGAACAGCCTGAACGCCGATCTCGAGTAGCCATCAGTCAGGTTTGTTACCACCATCGATAACGACTGCTCATTTAGCTTTGTAGTAGCCTGCAGGTTGCTGTAATCTGTTTGGCGCTGTATGCCCGGCGGGATAACGTAAGGTATTGGGGTACGGCTGCCATTTTCAACAAGATTTACAGTTTCAACGTCAATAGTCGAGTTATCAAGCGGCGGGTTAATAAGCGATGGGTCTGCAATTACATTGGCAGGATTATTTTCGGTATTAAAGGCCCGCCACTCACCGCGTACCAATTGCAGGGTAGCAAAACGGAGTATTGCGGTATCGGCAAAGTTTGTCATGTACATCCGCATGTAACGGATAGATTTAAAATCCTGGATACCTCCCACCGTAGATGTAGGGGCGTTAATAGGCACCCTGAACTGGTACCACGATACCGAAGTTGTAGTACCGTTGGCCAATTTAACCTGCGATGTAACCTTATCGGTAACAAAGCCCTGCCCTACTACCAAACTCTGCGGTGTAATGGGCACCATATATTCAAAGTATTCATCGTCCTGGTCCATGTTATTATCATGGTTAACATCCTCACCATCAGGTATCGATGTAGAAGCCGATGTTTGCAGGCCAAGCAGCGCTAATGATTGCTGGCTTGTAGGCGAGTTGCCTTCAGTACCATTGTACCTGCTGTAACGTTCCAGTATCCCGGCATTCGCTTTATCAAGCTGTGGGCCCTGGTAATACTGGTAATCATCTGATGCAGGGTCGGCTGCGAAATTATTGGCCGCAGTTGCGTTTACCTGGCCTTTTACCGCCGTTACAATGCTTGCAAATTTTACGCGCTCGTCGGCATCGCTCAGGCCATCCAACCCAACATCCTGCAGCGCACGCGAGGCCGGGTTACTGTCAAATGAGTTTACAACGGGCTGAATGCTGGATACCTTACCCCATACCGTTTCTGTTATCCCATTGTTACTGCCATCAACCGGCAATGCATTTTCCGAACTTTTCTGCCCGTCTTTTAATATATCTTCGGATATATTTCCAAGGTCAAAATAAAGATTACCACCTACGGAGTTAGGTTTATAAATAAAAGGATCAAGCAGCCAAAACTCGATATATTGTACGTTCAGGTCCTCGAAATCATTTGAATTAAGCCCCCTGAAAATACCCCCCCACCTGCTTTTTGGGTTTTGAAGTGTACCATCTGCATTAAGCCCTGTTGTTGTAAAGTTATATGGCCCGCGTATAGTTGGATAAAAAGCCATATCAAAGGTAGCGATAGGTAAAGGTTGCCCTGTTGGCGATTGCTGTAAGGGAAACACCTCGGTTTGCAATACCTGTCTTACATAATGATTTGATAGTTCCGTTCGGCTTACAGGAATGGTTGAGCCTGTGTAAAATATCGGGTCGATAGTGTAAAATGCCAGGCGGGCGCGGTTGTAGCCATAACTGAGGTCATTAAAATTCTGCGACTCCCTGAACAATTGGGGTGTGCCTGAAATTTGCCAGCCAATAAAGCTGTTTACCTGTATCACCGACTGGGCGTTCTCGAAGTCATCAAGATAAGCCGTCCCATTTTTTGAGCCGGCGAAATTAAGGGCCGCCGGGCTGCCGGGTATCAGTTGCGCAAACTCGCCGCTAAAATTTAAAGATGAAGGTACTTTAGTGTGAATAAGCGGTATTTTATCAACCAGCCTGGTAAGCAGCCTTGACGTAGAATTGTAATTAACATCAAAACCAGCCATCGTATTTGAAATTGATTCCTGGCCGATGACCTCGTTCTGGGTTATTGGCTGCTCTGTTAAATGCATTAAAGTGGCCCCCAATGAAAGGTTATCATTTACCTTATAATCAAGCCTTGCGCCGAATAATGATTTTTGCTGCACGCCAAACAGTTCGTTATTTTCAACTTTTACTGTAATTGGCTGGCCTGATGAAAGCAGTGCCTGGTTAAGTATACGTATCTGGCCCGCACTATAGTCTATTGTATAATCTGTCCCCTCCGTTAATTTTAATGCCCCGGAATTTACAATTACCGATCCCTGCGGTATATTAACGGCATTTAACTGGTAAACCGACCCACCCGTTGCCGTGTAAGTACCCGATATAGTGTACCTGTTTAAGTTAGGAAAAAGTTGTTGGGCAATGGTTTGGGTCGAGTCATACAAGGGCTGATAAACATACCGGCTTGCAAGTGATTGCTCGCCGGGGAGGAATTCCTTAGCCAGGTCAGCGCCAAATGGTTCAAGCACCGGGAAAACAATGACCCCATTTTGTGAATTTATCGTTATCCCTTCCAGGTAATCAAAATAGCCATCGGGCTGTTTTTGCTGCTGCTGGTCGAGGTTATCAAGATCGGTTAATTGCAGCCAGAGCTTGCTTTTTGTATTTTGGCCCTCCTCCATTATTTCTTTATTAATACCCGATTTATCATCAAGCCGGGATATAGTCATTTTGAAATTGGTAGGGCTGATTTGGTAGGCATTTAATGAATAAACGTTTTTCATCATTAAATTCCAGGTTGGCAAATTGGTTTTTAACAATTCATTTTTTAGCAATTTCACATACAACACCTTAGGGGTTGTAGGGTTAACAGGCACATCGCTGGAGAACTCCCCTACCTGGTATTGTACACCATTATAAGTGTACTGGTACGCCACCGCCAGTACCTCATCATTATTAAGCGGGTAATTAAGTGAAATATAGCCGAGCTGTGACTGCAGCGTATATTCTTTTGTGGTTAACAGTCTGGCATATGTTAATTTGGCGTAATTGTCAGATTGGCCGGTATTTGCAAAATAAGTTGCTATCGTATTTTGCGGATCATTGGTTAACCGCGTACTTGCCGGCAGGTTTTTAAGCAATGAGTTTGACTCTTGTGGAAAACCAGGCCCCTGGAAACCAGCAGGCATGCCTGAAAAACCAGTGCCGCCACGTACAAGCTTGGTGTTGTATGGGTTGTTTTCGCCAAGATCGGTCAATGCCAGTATGTCCCTTGAACCTGTAGTGCTATTTACCCTATTGGTGGTCCAAACTTCAATTTTAGTGATATTAATGTTTGAACTGATGATAGGTATATTGGCAAGTGCTTTATTATAGTTATTGCGGAAAAACTGGGATAAAAAGAAATGTTTATTTGCATCGTAATTAGCTGCAGTAAGTTTAAATGATCCCTGCTGCGAACCGTTGGTAATAGTTATTGTTTGCGATTGCGAACGTTGCTGCGCTAAAATAGTGGTAACATCAAGTTTGCCAAATTTAAACTTGGCTTTTATGCCAAATAATGCCTGGCTACCTGTTATCAGGGTAGTTGGCAGGGTCATGCTTACTGTACCAACTTCTATTTTTTGAATTATCTCATCCGCGTGCCCGGTATAATCCAGTTTTATCTGGTTTTCAAATTGAAACTGGGCGTCGGTATTGTAATTGGTTGTAATTTTTAATTTATCACCGACGGTGCCCGTTACATTTAGCTGTATTTTTTGATCGAAGTTAAAGTTAAACTGATTACGCTGCTGGGTATTAAAAAGTGGGTTTTGATTTTGATTTAACTGACCCGACATTATTGCCTCAGCCGAACCCTGCGGGCGGATATCGATATTAGGGCCGCCAAATATCTGGTTAAATGTTTGGCTCCGGATTTTTATTTGCGGTATAAACCCCGGCTGCTGCGATTGGTATGCATAATTATCTGATAGCTGCCTGAAATATTTGCGCTCATTTTCCCTTTCCATTAATGCTAAGTATTCGGCAAAGGTTAGGTATTGAGGCGGGCGGTATAATAAATTCCCTACGCGCTCATAAAGCACGTACATGTTAGTAATAGGGTCGTATTCAATTGTACGTACCAAGCCAGGCGGGTCGATATCAAATATACCCTGTCTTAATCGCAAACTATTTGATTCAGAATTGCTGAGAGGAATCTTAATTGTAGTAGAATCGTTTTTAGCTCCTGGATGCTGTTGGCCAAATGCATTTCCTATCCCGCAACATGCAGAAATCAGTAAGAGGATTACAGCTTTGGGGGTAAATATCTTGATCAAATGCCAGGTTAAATTTATTTGTAATTATAAACTTTTTAGCGCAGATTTTATCAATTGTTCCACGGTTAAGTCGTCATTATTTTTATTTATTTCTTGCTCAATAACTTTCTCGGCGGCATTGCGCGCAAAGCCAAGCATAACCAATGCTGAAAGTGCCTCATCCTTAACGGTTTTGTTTAAAGGTGTTGCACTCAGTGTGTCCGGGCCCTCTTTGCGGAGCTTATCCTGCAGCTCCAATATAATACGTTGTGCTGATTTTGGGCCAATTCCCTTAATGCGCTGAATTAAAGAAACATTGCCCGAAATAATAGCGTTTTGTATCTCCTGCGGCGTTATGGATGAAAGCATCATACGCCCTGTATTCGGCCCTATACCCGAAATGGATATCAGGTGTAAAAACAGGCGGCGCTCGCCTTCATCAATAAAGCCATATAATGTATGTGCGTCCTCTTTTACATGCAGCCATGTAAACAGCTTGCAACGTTCGGCGTTGCCGAGCCTTGAATAGGTGTTTAATGAAATATTGATGTGATAACCCACCCCACCCGCATCGATCACTACGTAAGCGGCGCTTTTAAAAACTAATTTACCATCAATATAAGCGTACATGTTTCTTCATATTTTATTTTAGGTGAAAGGTAAAAGGTTAAAGGCGAAAGGTAAAGGGTTTTTAATAGTTTTATATTAATTTTTTGTAACCATTAAATTTTTGATACTTAAGCGCCTATATGTATTTTCACTTTCTGTTTATTCTTATTTTTTGTTATAAATTTTACGCCAACTTAGCCCCTAATCTTTAACCTCAACTAAGCTCTAATCACTAATCACTAACTTCTAACTCCCCTTTTCCTGGGCATCAACAACTGCTATCGTTATCATATTAACAATTTCCCTAACCGAGCTGCCCAATTGCAACACATGCACCGGTTTTTTTAAGCCTAATAGTATCGGGCCTACTGCTTCTGCACCGCCCATTTCCTGTAATAATTTATAGGCAATATTGCCTGATTCAAGATTAGGGAAGATTAGCGTATTTGCTGGTTTCCCTTTTAAAGTCGAGAACGGGAAATTGTCAGCCAGCAAATCGGCATTTAAGGCAAAATTGGCCTGCATATCGCCGTCAACTACCATGTCGGGATATTTCTCGTGTAAAATTTTTACAGCTTCGCGGGTTTTTTCAGGTATCGGCCCTTCATTTGATCCAAAGTTCGAGTAAGATAATATAGCAACCCTGGGATTTATATTAAATTGCCTTACCGAGTGTTCTATCAATACGGTAACATCCACCAGGTCCTGTACCGATGGGTTTACATTTACTGTGGTATCGCCAAAAAACACAGGTCCCTTTTTGGTTATCATCATGTACATGCCCGCCACACGCCTTACGCCCTCGGCTGTGCCAATAATTTGCAGCGCAGGTTTAATGGTAGTAACATAATCTTTTGTAAGGCCTGAGATAAGCGCATCGGCCTCGCCGAACTGCACCATACAGGCGCCATAGTAATTCCTGTCGTGCAATAGTTTTTTCGATTCGTATAATGTAACTCCCCTGCGCTGACGTTTTTCATATAGATAGTTGGCGTATTCATCTATATGCTCGCAGTTTTCTTTAGGATCGATAATATGTACATCGCCAAGCTCTATATCGTTTTCCTTCATTATCTGCTTTATCTTCCTGATATTTCCAAGCAGTATCGGTGTTGCTATACCCTCCTCTTTAACTATCTGAGCGGCACGCAAAATTTTATAGGTATCGGCTTCCGCAAAAACTATACGTTTGGGGTTTTGCTTTGCTTTGTTGGTAAGGTTGCGCAGTAATTTATCATTCATCCCAACCCTTACCCTCAGTTCTTCATTATAGATATCCCAGTCTGTTATTACCTTACGGGCAACACCCGATTCAATTGCCGCTTTTGCTACAGCCGACGAGACTTCAGTAATCAGGCGGGGATCCATTGGTTTGGGGATGATATAATCCCTGCCGAATTTAAGGTTGGTAGTATTATAGGCCAGGTTAACCGCCTCTGGAATAGGCTTTTTAGCCATTTCGGCAATAGCTTTTACGGCCGCTATTTTCATAGGTTCGTTTATCGCTGTGGCGCGTACATCAAGCGCGCCCCTGAAAATATAAGGGAAGCCCAATACGTTATTAACCTGGTTGGGGAAATCGGATCGGCCGGTGGCCATTATAATATCTTTACGGGCATGTATGGCCTGGTCATAGGCAATTTCCGGGTCGGGGTTTGCCATCGCGAATACAACGGGATTTTTGGCCATTGCTTTCAGCATATCAGGGGTAACTACATTACCGGCAGAAAGGCCCACAAATACATCAGCATTCTTCATTGCTTCCGCAAGTGTTTTAGCGTCCTTGCGGGTGGTGGCAAATTCCATCCTGATATCGTCAAGATCTGTGCGGTCAGGGGTTATCAAACCGTTGATATCAAACATTACCAGGTTTTCTTTTTTAACCCCCAACGCCAGGTACATTTTTGAGCAGGATACTGCTGCAGCGCCGGCGCCGTTAACCACCATTTTTACTTTCTCAAGTTTTTTCCCCTGTATCTCGCAAGCGTTTAGTAACGCCGCTCCGGATATAATGGCCGTTCCATGCTGGTCATCGTGCATTACCGGGATCTTCATCTCTGCCTTGAGCCTGCGTTCAATTTCAAAACAGGATGGCGCCGATATATCTTCCAGGTTAATGCCGCCGAATGTTGGTTCGAGCGCCCGCACAATATTTACAAACTCATCAACGGTTTTCGCATTAACCTCAAGGTCAAAAACGTCAATATCCGCATAAATTTTAAACAGCAGGCCCTTGCCTTCCATCACCGGTTTACTTGCTTCGGGGCCAATATTGCCAAGCCCAAGTACGGCTGTGCCATTAGTAATTACACCTACCAGGTTGCCCTTAGCGGTATATTTATATACGTCCTCAATATTATCAGCAATTTGAAGGCATGGCTCGGCAACGCCCGGCGAATAAGCCATGCTGAGGTCCCTTTGCGAATTTGTTGGCTTTGTAGGTACAACCTGTATTTTGCCCGGGCGCCCTTTTGAATGGTAGTTTAAAGCGTCCTGGTTACGGATAGGTCTGTTCATCTTCTCGGTTTCAAGGCTCAAAATTACATTCTTTTAAGCGAAAAGGGGCAGAAAGATATGAGATATAAGATTTGAGACATGAGATTTGAGATATGAGATATGTTACAGACTAATTTAGGTTTTTTTAAACTATCGTCTCAGACCTCAATCCGAAATCGAACATCCGAAATCCAAAATCGAATTATAATTCTCAAATCAAAAAACAAATCGAAAATCCGAAATCCGAAATCTACCTACCCCTTGCTGATCTTGATTGTCATACCGGGTTGCAGGGCATCTTTTTTCAGGCCGTTCACCGACCTGATCTTTTCAACTGATGCGCCTTCAAACCTGGAGGCAATCCCGCTAAGGGTATCTCCTCTTTTAACTTTATAAGTAATATAATTATGATTATGCTTAGCCAATGGCTTGTCTTCCGTCTCTCCTGCTGTTTCGCTGAGTTTCAGCCTTTCGCCAACAACAGCTTTGTTGCCATGCAGGTGGTTCCATGCTTTAAGGTCCTGTAATTCTACACCATAGGTATCGGCAATATCACCCAGGGTTTCACCTCTACGTACTTTATGATACAAGGGGGCTGGTTCAGGTTTGCTTTCATGATATGGGGCGTAAGTAGCCTGTGGTGCAGTTGCAACTACATTTGAACTATTTAATACCTCGTACAGGGCTGCAAATTTTTCTTTGTCAATTTGAGGTACCACAAGCCTTCGCGGGGTAGTTGTTGTACCATTGATGATCCGCAGTTTATAGGAAGGGTTTAAAATGGCCAGCTCTTTTACTTCCATATTCAATACCTGGGCAACGGCAGTAAGTGAAACGTATTTATTTACCAGTACCGTATCGGTTTTTAATGAAAATTCACAGGCCTGCGGTATAATGTTATGTTTGCTGTAACAATTCATTAGATAGTCAACTGCAATAAATGCAGGTACATATCCCCTTGTTTCCACCGGCAAATATTGGCGTATCGACCAAAAATCATTTGCTCCGCCAGCTTTTTCAATAGCGTGTTCTACATTGCTTTTCCCGCAATTGTACGAGGCTATGGCCAACAGCCAGTCTCCAAATTCCTGGTAAGCGTCCTTTAAATAAGCGGCGGCGGCATAGCTGGCCTGTATCGGGTCGCGCCTTTCATCAACATAATCGTCCATATTAAGGCCGTAGAGTTTGGCGGTTGTAAACATAAACTGCCATGGCCCGGTAGCACCCACCCGCGATACTGCATAAGGATCGAGCTTTGACTCAACTATCGATAAATATTTTATTTCATCAGGGATACCTGCATCCTTGAAAGCTTTTTCGTAAATAGGGAAATAATACTTGGTGAGCCCTAAAACCCGGCCCATTTCATCCCGGTTATGTGCATAAATGTCAATATAGCTTTGCACATATTCATTATAATCCAACGGTACATCCTTTTTTAAAGAATCAAGGCGGCGTTTAAATACGTTGCTTTGGTTGGTGAGCGGCACCGGTTGGTTTACTATAGGAAGAATAATTGTATCGGGAGTGGTGAGCGAGTTGCCCGTTTGAAATGTTAAGGATAGCGAAGGTGCAACAAAATGAGGGGCTGCTTTAACAATATGTAATATTAGTAAACAGATAATTAAAGTAATTAGTCTCTTCATTCTTTAGTTTTTTTTAACCAGGGAGGTCACATTTATAACAATATTTTTACTAAATTATTAAAATTTTTATAGTTCAAGGAAATATTTGGAAAAATTTAACAATTGCTGTTCTTCAAAATGCCTTGTTAACAATTGCAATCCTAACGGCAATCCTTTACTATTATTGCCTGTAGGCAAAGAAATAGCGGGTGTACCCGTTAAAGATGCCTGCACGGTAAAAATATCTGAAAGATAGGTTACCACCGGGTCTTTTTCTTTTTTCCCGATAGAAAATGCAGGCTCGGGCGCTGTGGGGAAAAGAATAAAATCATATTCTTTTAAAATAGCATCAGTTTTTTCCCTAATCAGCCTGCGTACTTTTTGGGCCTTGGCATAATAGGCATCATAATACCCGGCGCTTAATACGAAGGTACCCAGCATGATACGGCGCTTAACTTCTTTGCCAAACCCTTCGGAGCGTGAGCGTTTATATGTAGATACCAGGTCTGTAGCTGCCGGGCTGCGGTAACCATAATGTACACCATCATATCGCGAAAGATTTGACGAAGCTTCGGCTGTTGCCAGGATATAATAGGTTGGTACCAGGTAATCAAGATATTCAAAAGCTATAGGCTTTACAATGTGCCCGTCGGCGCGCAACTTTTCGATGTATTTTATAAGGTTGTTTTTTACCTCATCGTCGACACCGGGGCTCGATAGCGCCTCTTGTAAATATGCTATCTTTTTAGGCGAAGCGGCCTGGAGGTCTTTGCTATATTCAGATACTTCAACATCAGCTACTGTACTATCATATTCATCGGCGCCGGCCATAACCTCCAGTAAAAGCGCCGCGTCGTCTACCGACTTTGTGATCGGGCCCACCTGGTCGAACGATGAAGCATAGGCAATTATGCCATGCCTTGAAATACGGCCGTAAGTTGGCTTTAGCCCAACTAACCCGCAAAATGATGCCGGTTGCCTTACAGACCCGCCTGTATCTGTTCCAATTGCTGCATGGCACATACCAGCCTGGACTGCTACTGCCGAGCCACCGGACGAACCTCCAGATACTTTTGTTTCATCGGCATAATTTTTAACAGGACCAAAAAATGAATTTTCATTGGACGCGCCCATACCAAACTCATCGCAATTGCAGCGGCCTATAATTACAGCATCTGCCGCAAGCAAACGCTCAACTATCGTTGAGGAGTAAATAGAGGTAAAGCCTTTCAGGATTTTTGAGGAGGCGCTTACTTTATGCCCCTTATAGCAAATGTTATCTTTTATGGCAATAACCATGCCTGCGAGTTTGCCGGCGGTACCTTGCTGGATGCGAAGGTCGACTTCTTGTGCACAAGCCAACGCTTCATCTTCAAATACTTCATTAAAAGCATTCAAGTGGGCGTTAGCCGAAATTTTGTCTAAATAACCCCTTACAAGTTTTTCAACAGTAGTTGCCCCGCTTGCAATATCACTCTTTATTTCATTTAAAGAGGTATAAGATTTAACCATGGGGCTAAAATAAAAAAAAGAATCAAGAGTCAAGAATCAAGAGCCAAGGCTAAACTTCTTGATTCCTGGCTCTTGATTCTTGACTCTATTAAAACTACGCCTTAGGTTTTTCTTCGGTTGTAGTAGTGTTTGTTGGATTGGAAGGTGGGGTACTGCTAACTTCACCGTTCTGTGCATCCTTAAATTCTTTCACACCTTTGCCTAAACCTCTCATTAGTTCAGGAATTTTTTTACCGCCAAAAAATAGCAAAAGCGCCAAGACGATTAAAATGATGTGCTGTGGTTCCAAGAGTCCCATGATTTATAATTTAATGTTATGTTTTATACTGTTATTATGAATTCTTATTTGTTTCTGTAGTTGCCGTTCCACTATCTGAATGCGAACCAGCAGCATGTTCCTCGCCACCCGGCCCATTATGCGCCACCGGATGTTCTTCGGTTACTGTATTTTCACTGCCTGCAAAATAATTTTCATTTACCGGCATTGTATTTTCAACGGATGGATGGCTTTCGTTTAAATGACTTGTATTTTCAGGGAGTTGGTTCTGTGCCGCAGCCGCCTGGTTATTAAGCGATGTTTCGGCCTTTTTCTCCTCCAAACTGTTTATGTGTTCATTTATTTCGCGCTTTATCCCCTCCGAGGCATCTTTAAAATCACGTATCCCACGCCCAAGTCCCCTTGCAATTTCCGGGAGCTTTTCACCTCCGAAAAGTAACAGGGCGACAAACACGATTATTATCATGTCTGACGAAAAAAGGTTACTCAAAAACAAAAGAGCTGAAATATGCATATAATTTTATTAATTGAGGCAACAAATATACGTAATTAAAAATTTATAAGTTTTAAAAACTAATTGGGAGCCAGCCAAATTTTAGGATTAACAGGGGTTTTCCCTTTATATAAATCGAAACTTACAACGGCCTCGCCAGTCGAAGGGTCGGTGGCCACGGTTCCTATTGCTTGTTTTGTACTTACTTTTTGCCCTTCTTTTACACTAAATGATTTGAGGTTTGAGTAAGCCGTAAAATATTCTCCATGTTGTATAACCACCAAAAACGTGCCACTTATATTTTGAATACTTTTTACCTCGCCCTGGAAAACAGCCCTAACTGAAGCGCCCGAATTTGTGCGGATATCCCAGCCATAGCTTTCATTTTTTATATTTTCATTATCATAGTAAATACCAAAACCCTGTACGAGCTTGCCGTTGGCTACCGGCCACGGTAACGAGCCCCTGTTTTCTAAAAAGTCGTTTGATAGCTTAGCCGACTCGGGCGTTGCATTTAAAACTTCGCTATCAGTCGACGTTTTTGTAATTGCCCTCGCTTTCGGTACCGTTACGGGCTCTTTGTTTTCAGCTTTAGCCCTTGCGGCTGCGGCTTTTTGCTCAGCCCTGGCTTCTTCCTCGGCCTTTCGCCTTGCCTCTTCAATTTCGCGCCGTATAGCGGCGTTTATTTCTTTATTTGTCTTGGCTATTTTACGCTGAACGTCCTGTTGCTGTTGTTTTAACTGCCCTTCATGCTTCGACAAATCAGCCACTACCTGTGCCTGGCTGTTTCTTTCGACACCCAAAGTTGCTTTCTCTTTTTCCTGGTCGGCGAGCAAATTGCTTTTTTCTTTTTTATTTTTATCAAGCTCGCCTATTTTAACATGCAGTTCAGTCTGCGTCTCCTGTATATAGCCCGCCTGCCGTTCCCTGTACGAACCTATCTGCTGTAAATACTTTAAACGTTTATAGGCCTGGTTAAAGTCTTTCGCAGCAAAAACAAACATTAACTTATTGTATGCACTTTGGTTACGATAGGTAAAAAGCACCATCGCGGCATATTCTTTCTTTAACTGATCTAACTGTCCCTGTAGGTTATGTACGAAGTTATTGCTCTCGGATATTTGGTTGTCCAGGTTTCTTACCTGCGAATTGATATTGCTGATCTCTTCTTCACGAAGGCTGATCTTTTGTTTCAATAAGTTCAGCTGCTTTAAAGTGGTTTTTTTATTATTTGCTGTTTCTTCGTATTCGTGATTTAGCTCCTCTAACTGCTGGGTTAATGCATCGCGCTGCTTTTTTAGCTCATTGCTACTTTGAGCATGGGCCGAAAAAGCTGCTAAAACACAGGCCAGGAAGAAAAATATCGTTAAAAATTTCATTAATATCCGTATTGTGTTTTAGAGTTTGCAATACTTGCGAAAGCTGCAAAGGTTGCAAAATAGTTTTAAAGGCTATAGTTTAACTTTATAACTTTTCAACAGTTCAACATTATCTCCTACCCAACCACTCACCAAATCAACCCAATCAACCATTCACTAATTTCCCTCTTTATACCTGGTTGGGATACTGAAAGGAAATTCAAGCGGCTGGTCAAAGTCCGATTTAACGTAGTGTAAATTAATTTGTATTTTTTTCTCTTTTACCAAAGATGTAATATCTATTTGTGAAGGGATTAATCGTGCCCCCGCCTGAATAAAAACACTGTTTATCGCCTGCATCGATTGCCCCACGCTTTGATCGCTAAGGTTTGTTTTTACAGCTTTCATGCGCTGTCCAATAATTAGCTTATAAGCCAGCGTTTGTAAGTTGCCGTTTAATATGGTGCTATCAGGCCCCGTTTGCAGATCAGCACGTTCATTTATCAGCTCAGGAATGGCATTACCGATCAGTAATGATTCTATGGTTTTATAATTTACCTGGTTGCCGGCAAATTTATTGATATAGCTGAAGGGCTTTTTTAAATAAAGACTCTGCAACCGGTTAATAACCAATAAACTATCGGGGGTTATTACGGCGCGGGCAACTTCTATGCCGGCAATGGCTGTAACCGATACCCAAATTTTTTCATCGCGTTTTATGCGAATATTAAGGGTAACATCATTAACGCTGCCGCC
>JABDCF010000033.1 GCA_013288235.1 Bacteroidota bacterium
AAGCGTGGAGGTACGTTTGCGGCGGTATTTTACAAAAACCTGCGGATCTCGGGAAATATTACGCGTTTTATCGAAGAGGAGGCCTTGCCCGGGGATGCAAAGGTAGTTGACCGGACCTGGCGTTATGTCAATAAAAGCGGCGGCCCCGACCGGCGGTTTAACAATAACCGGCAGATACCCATTTGTGCCTACTCGCAATATACGTTGACTTCCGATACAGGCGTCTATGAAGTGATCACGACATCGAAACAAGGTGCCATGGACGGTTTAGCGGGGTTTCTTGCACGAATCGGAGATTTACAGACCAAAATGGTTATTCGATAAAAGTGTCCTGCTTTTGAATTGCGTTATGATGACATCATTGCCAGATTCGGCAAAAATTAGCAGATAATTAGCGCACCGCAACTCAACTGGTTTTCGGGCTATCTGTTTGGAGCAAAACACAGGTCACGGCATTTTTTATTTTTCCATGGTCGTAATAATCAAATAAATATTTAAAAATCACAGTTCCATTTCCGTATTTAATTAAGATATTTACGCAACTAAACTAGTCAACAGTTAAAAGGTTCACGAATTTTAGCGTTATCAATGAGCTGCAAGCGATGCCTTTATCTTATTTGAGCCAGCTTATCAGCAATTGTTTATTAATAAAGGATAACTAATAATTATCAGTCGCACATGTATAAAATCGATCATGATTTTGTAACCTATCTGGATGTTGTCGACAAGCTTGTCGTTATACTTGGCTTACCGATCGCTTTTACACAGTATTTTCGGACTAAAAAGAAGGAAAAGCGTGATCGTGAATATGGAACCTACAACGCGCTAGATGAGAAGTATTTGGAATTTCAGAAGCTTTGTTTGGATCATCCGTACCTGAATATTTTTGATATTCCAGATAAATACCCCAAAAAACTGGATGAAAAGCAGGCCAAAGAAGAGTTGATCTTGTTGACCATGCTCTTTTCGATCTTTGAACGGGCATATTTATTGTATTCGGATCAATATTCAGAGATTAAGAAAAAGCAGTGGCTCGGCTGGGAGGATTACATTCGTTCCTTTTGCCATCGCGAGAACTTCCTGACTGCCTGGGAAATTAGCGGTAATACCTTTGATACAGATTTTGAAGCCTATATGGAGAATTTGATCGCAACGATACGGAAAGAAAAGGCTTAATTCAGGATTTCCTCGAAAGGCAGGCCATTCGCACAGCTTCGGCAGGTGTCAAAATAATTGCACAAAATCTCCTCGTCGGCCGCGATATCCCGATCCGTAAAACAATAGTCAACCAGGCCAGATTCATCAAAGTGGTTAATAAAGTTGGGGTCTAAAGAGTGGTTCGTAAAGCGCGCATTGTCACTGCACAGGTACCAGTTCCCTGATGATTCCTGGAAACCGTATTTTTGAACATAATCAATGATGTTAGCCGGAAAAGCGGCGACCATCTCAGGTGTAAACAGCCTGTCAAATGCTTCGTTGCGCCTCCAGTAGGTCGTTCCCCGGGCGATCAGTGCTTTTGCAAAAAGGCCGATTCCTTTGCCCTCGACAGGCGCGACATAAGTTTCCACTAAGAGCATAACCGATGGCTGATAATTATTAGTTATCCTTTATTGACAGGTTTGAGTTGCGAAAAAATTGTATATTTGGATAAGAAAACCTAGCCACCCGTGAATGAATATTATCGCATCCTGTCCGAATTACCAAGCACAGACTATGAGAAGTCAGTTGCTTATCTACGTAAAGAGCTATCGATTTACTTAACTGAACATTACGAATCTCTCTTCGAGAATGCCGATGTGCGGCATTTTAATGATAATGTTAACCGGAACTACATGCTTTACTTTGATTGTACAGACGATTATAGCACAGACGTTTACAGCAGAGCGGCACGCGTGGTTTTTATCTTTGCTAAATCCGCATTGAATGCTTCAAAAAGAAACACTTATAGACTGAGCCAGTATGCTGGTTCTTTTAAAGGAATACCGCAGCTTGAGGGATACGATAAAGGACATTTCGTCGCGCATTGTAACAATGGGCAATTAGATCAAAATATTTACCCCCAATTAAAAGAGTTAAACAGAGGTCTTTCGCCTCAAGGTAAATTGTTCCGCTCTATGGAACGCTACTGTCAAAACAATCCTGGGGTATTTTATTTCACCAGGCCCATTTATTCTGACTTAACTTGCATACCTGATAAAATCGATTTTGGGATATTTACCAAACAATTTGGACTCCTATTAAATCGGTTCGACAACCGTACTATCAATGTCGAATATCCACAGTCAATGTTTAATTTTGATAATTCAATAAAGGATAACTGAATATTATCGATGAGTAACATAGTCAAAAAGAATTTTTTTGCAGATAATGGTGAATCGGACAGAAGCAGCGAAAACTTCCAGCATCATCTGTTCAAGGATATTGATTTTGAACAAAGAGCCGATCCCATTAGTTTTTTTCGCAGCGATTTTCGCGGCGTAAAAATGGAAGGGATGAAATTCTATCATAATAATTTTGACCGCGCAGATATTATTAATGCTTTTATAACAGATTCGCAGTTTAAAGAATGTCAATGGGGAACTGATTTCGTTAATACGATGTTTACCCAAACTGGGTTTATCGCAAACGTATTTGATACTTGCACGATCCATAATTGTTATTTCCAGCGTTGTAAGTTCACAGACGAACGGATGATCAATACCTCTAACCGGGATTCTACTTATAAAAGTTGCTCTTTCAAAAATTGCATATTTGAAATGAATACGTTTAACGATTTGAATTACATTGATTGTAAATTCAATAGGGTCGATCTTTCAAACATGGGAGCTTATGATTTAACATTCGAGAATTGTCGTTTCAATCAACTTACCGTCAATCCTGATTATTTTGGTTCATATTTATTTAAGAATACTCCAATTGAAGACATTACTTATGCTTACCGGGGAAGCAATGTGGCGTTATCTGGTAATATGAGAGATGATCTCCAATCCCTGGCACTTTTTTATCAGGAAAAACAGCGCTATTATGAAGCTTTCAATACCACCTTGCTTTTCCGGTATTATCTTGGTGAATCAGTTTCAGTAACTATTTACTTTCAAAATATAGTAAAGCTCATCCTCAGTGATACCAACAATTTGATTAAACAGGAACAACTCGGCAGAATTGTCAAAGTCTTGATTTTCTATGCAGACAGTGAGATTATATCGGCCGACGAGATATTTTACTTTATAGGCTATCTAAAAGAAATCAATGTTGATTTCTTTTCTCTTAAAGACAGGTTGTCATTCATAAACAATATCGACCTGCTTGCTAAAACTATCGAAGCTTACATTTTTGATATTAGAATGATTTCGCCCGCTTTAAATTTTGAACAGGTTTATGCAGAAATTCAAATAGAAGAAACTGATTTAGAAAAATTCAAAACTGAATTTGACAGTTTTTTTAGCACTGTTATGCAAGAAAGCGGTAAACAGGCAGTAATGGGTTATCATATTGTGGGTACAAGAAAAGGGTCTTTAATTGTTGAGTTGATTGGCTACGCAATAGGTTTTTATGTTTTAGCGGCCATCCTTAAATCATCTGTTGGCAAGCTTCTTGAAATAAGAATGGAATATCAATTATTTCAGAAAGCGCATAAACTTATTGATGAAGAGATTAATACAATAAATGATTTGTCAACAAAAACACCAGCTATAAGAAAAATAATGAGCCAGCCCGCTGATGAGATATTTAAAAAGGCCAAGCCGCTTTCTTTATTAATGAAGCAATTTCACATTTTTCCTAATGCATTGCTCGAAAGACGAAAGATAGGATGAAGGCTGTTTTAATAAATTGACCCGAACTCCAAAATGATTTTGGTCATCAAAATTGAAATACCAGGGTGGTAGTAAGAAAGTATTAAAATCGTATAAACAGCTTTTGATTTGCGCTTCTATGTTGACCTCAGAGGATAAATATCTATCATGAACAATCATTGTAAAATAACCGCTATTTGCCTCGTAAAGGCTGAAAGGGCTTCCGATCAGAAAACTGTTTAATAGTTGATAGTTAGCTTTGATTAACTGGATATTGTGCTGTAGCATATCGGATACTTCCTTGATGTTTTGACCCGCATAAAGTTCGCGCATTAATTGCAGTTGTGGAAAGCAAAATCCGCCGTAAACCTGGCTTGCTAAATCTTCAATCTCCGAGACAAGCCTTTCGTCTGCAAATATAAGTGCATGCTTTAGGCCATTTACCAACATTCGTTTAGTAAGAGAATCCACGATCAGGTATTTTTCGGCGCTCTTAACCGATTCAATTTTATTGTGGTTAAAAACACCAGTCGCTGTCCCCTCCCATTCTAACCCGCCAAGCGTATTATCCAAAAATAAATAACAATTATATTTATTACATAAATCAGCAATCCTTTTAAGCAATACTTGACTAATATCCTTTCCGACACAATAAACAGGATCAGAGATAAACAGCACATCTATATTATTTGCGAGCATGTTTTCTAACCGGTCGAAATCAATTGCAAAAGCCGATCTATCCAATAAATGATAATAAAAAATGTCGGCTTTCAAGTCTTTGAGCGTCTCGATAATAGAATAATATACCGGGGTAAATAGCAGGAAACGTCGTTGTCCTTGCTTATACAAGCTGATTATACTCAAATATAAAGCAGCAGTGGCACTTAAGGAAATAGCTAAATTGCTTTCTGCTAAGATCACATTGCCTCGCCCCAATTCTTTTAATACCAATTGCTTTATCTCATCTTGCTCATCAGAAAATGTATATGGAAGCACAGACGTGCTATTCATATTTAAGGCATTGGAGATAAACTTTAGAGGGTATTCGGCTTCCTCGTTTAAAGTATCCCAATCGGAAACGAATATCGGTATTTTAAGAGATTGCTGCTTATAACTTTTCAGGAGATCAAGGATCCAATCCGCTTTACTACTCATCGATAATATTCAGTTATCCTTTATTCACATTGCTCCAGTGCCATAGAATAACCCATCCGGGGATGCTTTTCGCTTAGTATTTGTTTTTGTTTCTCTAAATTTACCTGGGTATAAATTTGCGTGGTCATAATGGAACTATGGCCGAGTAAGGATTGAATGTATTTAATATCTACATCATTTTCAAGTAACAGCGTGGCGAAAGTGTGCCGAAAGACGTGAGGCGTTACCTTTTTACTGCTGTTGACCGAAACCGCCAAATTCCTGGTCAAAAACCTGATCGACTGGTCAGAAAGTTTTTTGTCCAGCCGGTTGATTAGCAAAAAATTATCTGCTGCTTTGATCTTTTCCTTAAATAGTTCGCAATAGACACCAAGCGTGCTTAAGGTATCCTGGTTGCATATTTGGATAATTCTTTGCTTCCCTCCCTTGCCGAAAATAGTAACTGTTCCGGCTTGCAGGTTCAGAGCACTTAGCTTCAGGTCGGCGATTTCTGAGACCCTGGCGCCTGTCGCAAAAAGCAACTCGATAACGACTGCGTTCCTAATAGCTTCAAGATATTTGTATTTATTTTTGTCAGTAAAAGTGATAGAGGCATAAGCCTGTTTGAGCATTGTGGACGACTCTTCCAAAGTCAATGCTTTGGGTAACATCAAAGGTTCCTTGATCTTTATTTTTATTTTGCGCATGGGGTTGACAAGAATATGATCCTCATATTCCAGGTAGTTGAAGAGGGCTTTTAGAGTAGCAATCTTTCGTTTGATCGTTTTGGGCTTCCAGGGTGCAAGAATTTTTAAATAGCCTTTAAGGTGTGTCTTGTCAATCAGTTGAATTTCAAAGGGAAACCGGTTCGTTTCGATGTAATGACAAAATTGCTGGAGATCTATCCTGTAGAATCTTATGGTTTTGACTGACAGGTTCTTTTCATACAGGCAATGGTTAAAGAACTCGGCGATAGCTTGATCAAGTGTAAATATAAGCATGGGTTAGAATTTGAACCTGCTTAAACTTGTTTTTCGGCCTTTAAGTTGCAGAAAATAAAAAGAAGGCTGAAAAGCTACCTAATTGCAGACGATGGACTAGGCCAAAGACCTTAGTTTGATAGAGGTAAAATGATCTAGCAGAGCATTTTTTTTCTATATTCTTCGTAGGTACAATAAAGGACTATACCAAGGATTATAATAAATGCAGCGCGCAAACACAGTTTTGGGCACTAAGGAGCGGTTCTTATGAGATCCAGGTAAAAGGGCTATGCTGCCTTATTAACTCGGAGATTGTAGGATGGACAGGATTGCGAACAATGCACGCAGACCATGTTACTCGGCAAAGTTCTCCATATTTTCCGAACTATTTTTTGACCTTGGATTTTAAGCAACAAACCGGTGCATTGGCTGTTACTTGATGGCCGTGCCGGTCATATATACCCACTATTTACCCACGCAAAGCGAGGAAAGGGCTTAATCTCTATCTGTGTTTAAGTACAAAAAACAACTATTAATGCACCGTTACCGGAATATTAAAAAAAAATGTAATTTAGCATTCGTCCTAACACTATAAGGCCCAGTTAATTAAGCCTAAAAACCATAAGTAATCTAAACCTGATAATGAAAGAAATAGTTTTTTGGCTTTTACCGATAATAAATATCATTTCAGCATTTCAAGTATTAAAACATTACCTATCCATTAATTCCAATAAACTTTCCATCTTTTTAATTTTTGTCTTACCTGTCCTGATCATAAATTTTTTCACTTTTTTGCTATTCCACTCTCACTTTTTCAGTGTAATATTTTTGAATTTAATTTTTTTATTAACGTTAAATCAGATCAGACTATCGCTGTTAGAGAAGACACGTCCGTTTAAACTTCTATTCGTTCCATTTCTTATTGCGGTAATTTTCGTCCTTTTTTATTATCAGGTATCCTATTTAAAATTTATCGATGACTCAAGAATGGTCACCTACCACTTACCCAAATCAGCTTTTGAAATTAAAATCGATACAATTACCAACGATTATGTCTTAAGTAAACAAGGTCGAACAATAAGTTTCTCCGGCGATTTGTCCAGTAAATCTTTAATAATTTTTGCAACGTTGAATATCATTTTGCCCTTTATTGTTAATTACATATCTTCTATTTTTTTTGAAATAACCAGAGAAAACAATGATTAGAATTTTACACCTTTCGGACTTACATTTCACACCAAATCTAAGCAATACAGACAACTGTCTATCAATAGACCAAATGATCGGCGTTG
The DNA here is from genome assembly GCA_013288235.1 of Bacteroidota bacterium. GTDB lineage: Bacteria > Bacteroidota > Bacteroidia > Sphingobacteriales > Sphingobacteriaceae > Mucilaginibacter. The sequence continues at coordinate 7,201 of JABDCF010000033.1, forward strand.
AGAATAAATTAAAAGAATTAAAAGCGGCTGATAACACTTATAAATTCAATAAGGTAATTATTTCAGGTGATATAACTAATGACGGAAGCATCGACAGCTTTGTAAGGGCCCGCTCATGGATATGTTCACAATTAGAAGTCAATGCCGGTAGACGAACTGGTCTTGATTTCGGTGTAAACCAAGAAACGATAAAGATTGTGCCGGGCAATCACGATGTCGATTTTCAAATACCATACAAAGGCACAGCAACAGAAAAGTGGAAAAAACTGTCTGTAAATTTCAATAGTGAATTTCAAGACTTGCAACCATTTACACCGGCCAAACCCTACCATTATGACTGGATTGATACAGGTGAAAATCAAGGCCTGTTTTTCTTTTACATGGATAGCAGTTTCTTGGGGGATTCATTTCAGGAAAAAGCTTCCGGCTTCGATGATTTAACCAAAAGAAGGTTATTAATGAATATAGTGGAAAAAATTCATTCAGTGTTCAATCTCGGGATTAGCGGGCAATTGTCAAAGGCAGGAACGGAAGACAAGATTTCTTCAATTAGTTTCAAAAATAGCCTTAAAATATTTGTCTCTCACCATTACCTTAAAAACGTACAAAACGAGGATCGTGAGTTTCTAAAATCAAGTTATAAAAAAGATTTTCTAAACCGGATTTGTCTGGCTGACTACGATATTCTGCTTAACGGACACCGCCATCGGAATTCATTTTTCGAAGATCGGCTCGAAGACAACTTCGACGAACGGGGTAAAATAAGGTATATTTATAAACAGCTAAGACATATGCTTGGCTTTGAGGATCTCCCAACTCAGCTATATAATCCGACCAACGGAAATAAATTTAACAGAAATGTGTCATTAATAGTTCGGCTTATCGATAGGCTACATAGCGCGTTGTACCCGGATGCTTCGCCTAAAAATATTATCGACGTGCTGAATAAGGCGATAGAGGATGACAGCATCAAAAACATTGAAACATTAATTAGAAATTTTATGGACATTACTGAAGATGATAAAATTTTTAATACTTGGGAACTTGATAGCCAGGTTAAAGTGTACTTGCAAAACCTCAACAAAGAGCAACGGGACAAACTGAACAAAAAAAGCAACAAAATAATCAGTAACATTTTGACCTTCTTAAAAAAGAAATCAATTGTTTCTATAAATGGCGGATCAACTACTAAAATTACGAAGAATTTGGAAAGAAGTTTCAATATCTATGAAATAGAATCGACCCCACATGAGTACAAGTTTAAGACCATAAAGTACCGGTGGAATGAACAATTAAAACAATTTGACCACGATTGGGACAGGGAGCGAACTTTCCGCGTAAACAACTTTCTTGACAGTGTAGATTTAATCATTCCCGACTAAATCGAAAAAAGGTGTTGATATAACTACAATCTCCCCGCGCAAAGCGAGAAAAGGGTTTTTTCTCCACCTGCAATTAAATTAAACCGCATAAGCCGGAAACAAAAAAGGCCCCCGTTTGGAAGCCTCGCCTGCTTTTCAGCCAAACTATTTCTTTGTACCGGCCGCGCCGGGACGATAAATATTCGGGTTAACGCCCTCCCTGATCATTTGAGTCGGCGGCGGTGTTGGTTTTTCTACGGTTTGCTTTGCCATTGCCTGGTGTTTTTATGTTTAATGGTTCAGGGGTATCCTGACATTTAATGTTCAGGTTTACCTGTATGACCGATTCGATTTTTACTTTTTGGATTTTGTCTTTCCCTTTGGTAATACCAAAATCGATGCCAAACGGAATGATTAACAAACTTAGCGATATAAATGCAAATATCATAAATTGATGGCACTTGAACCGCTGGAACATTTTTGCTTTATTATTTTTCTGGTTGATACCGGCGCTTTTAATCAACTCGCTCACCAAGTAAGCATCAAACTCATTTTGCGCTGATTGACGGGCGCTGGCGGGAGTAGCTCTGGGCTGGTTGTTATAAAAGTTCAGGAGCCCGGTATAATATTTATCCAGGTCGTCGGTGTCTGCGAGATAGGCATAATCGTAGCCTTCGTGCAGGTCTGATAGCGCCTTGACGAGGTGAAAGATCGACTTGCTTAGCAATACCAGGGAAACTGCGCCAATAATAGCAAAAATGATCGTCAGCGTTGGTCTATCGGAAAAATCAAAGGTCGTGGTACAATAAAAAAGGCCTGCCACTAAAGCGGTCAGGATACCGATGGGCGTGGATAAAGAAGAATTGATCTCGTTTTTCCGGTCCAGGGATTTATCGTACTGGTCTTTATAAAAGGCTTCCTGTTCCATTGCTAAATACAAAGATAAAATGCCGCCAGTGACGTGGTGGTAGATAGCGGCGGGTATCGGTCAGTTCTATCTCTCTAGCTCCTCCTCCACCCTCTTCTCGATCATCCCCTTCATCTCATCCAAAAACCGGGTATACCCCAACCGCTTCCTTCGCGCTATCCCCTGCCACCGCCGGTGCGGCTTCCCGATCTTCACCCGGAACGCCACCTCCAGAAACTCCACGATCTCGGTGATCGAAACCTGCCCGTTATTCAATTGCCCGGTCAGCCATATCCCATAGGCGATCTCCACCAGGTTGATCGTCTCCCCTGTCCAGCGCAGTCCTCCGGGCCCGCCGGGCAGCGGCAAAGGCGGGCTGTCGGGGCCGCCTTGCCCGCCGTTACCGTCTAAGCTTTTGAGTTCCGCATGCAGCCATTCCTGCAGCCTTTCAAAAGCCATGAACTTTCCCCAGAGCAGGTCGCAGCAGGTGGTAAATGAGGGGTCGAGCCCGATGACTTCCGATAGCGGGATATCTACGGGCTTGGCGCCGCGTATAAACAGCAAATGATCCAGTTCCTTCATATCAAACTGGAAATAGGCGTACAGGAATTTATTTTGGTCCAGGAAGCGCCTTATATATTTGAGTTCCTGTTCATAAAAGGTTTTTAGCGCAGCAATGTCGTTGAGCGGCCGGGCGGTTTCGATGGTGAAGATTTCCATGGCATAGAATTGTTCACAGGTAAAACGTGGCTTATCATATTTGAAGAATTGTATTTCCTCGTCCGCAGTTTTGAAAGGGTTCGCGGCGAGGTTGTTTTTTAATTTGCCGGCAGCCTCGCCAATGCTGTGGAGCGCGCCGGTTAGTTTACGGACTGGGAGAGTGCCGAGGTCGGCGTAAACGGAAATGTCTTCCATAAGGGCGTTATAAAGGTTTTCTACAAAGTTTTTCATGGTATTAACGTTTTTACCGGCAAGAAAAGGCCACAAAAAGTCCTGTCCCTTGCTTTGGGCAAGTTTTATTTGGTGTTCAATCGTAATGTTGGAATGGCTTTTAAGCGGCCAGCTTTCCGGACTTTGCAGTCTTAAAATGGTCCGCGAACAACTTAATGACCGAAGCTTCATCCGGCGGCTTATTCATTTGAATCTTCAAATAAGCGCGGCCAATAATTTATACAGTTTCGATCAGTTTCGATCAGTTCCGTTCAGGTTTGTTCAGCATTCCCCGGAAGACTTTTAATCCTGTTGTTCCAATTGCTGTTGTTTTTCTTTCTTCCTATAGTTGAATTGTTCGTTTTTAGTAATATGTAGTTTGTCATCCACCCAAGCCCATGCGTTCAGCACCCTGTCCATTTGTTCGATAGTATGGGTAGCCATGATGCTCATCCTGATCCGGGCGCTTTTACGCGGCACGGCCGGGTACCCGATCTGGTTGGCATAGACCCCAGCCTCCAGCAAAAGCCTGCAGGCTTCGGCGTTCAACGCCGGATCGCCGGTCATCACCGGGATGATGGCCGATTGCGTATTGCCGGTATCAAAACCAAGGCTATCCAGCCCGTTTTTTAGATGGTTGATATTTTGCCAGAGCTTCGTCCGCCATTGTGGCTCCTCATCGATCAGGTCAATACTTTTTAGGATGCAGGCAGAGGCAGGTGTCGCCGTGACCGAGAAAATATGCTGCCGCGCCTGGAATTTCAGGTAGTTGATCAGCTCGGTGTTTGCCACTACATAACCGCCTATATGGCCAAAAGTCTTACTAAAGGTGCCGGTGATGATGTCCACCTCTTTATACAAATTATATAACTCTATTACGCCGCGGCCGGTTTCCCCGATTACCCCCACACCGTGCGCATCGTCCATTGCGACGTAAGCGCCATACTGGCGGGCAAGCTTTACAACTTCATCGAGTTTGCAGATGTCCGCCGGCTGGGAATAAACGCCATCAACAATGATCATCCGGGTCCGGTACATATCCTTGGTATCCTTTAATATCCGCTCCAGCTTTTCCATATGATTATGCGGGAAGGTCTTCACATTGGTTAGCTGGCAGCCCTCATACATGCTGGCGTGCACGCCCATATCCAGTATGGCCAGGTCTTCTTTTTTAAGCAGGGCCTGCATGGTCGCGCTGTTGGCCGTATACCCTGTGGTGAACAAGGCCGCTGCATCGCGATGAAAGAACCCGGCGATTTTGTCTTCGATTTCTTTATGATAAGAAACATGGCCGCCGATGGCGGGAGATGCGGCTGCACCGACGCCATAACGTTCGATGGCGGCTATAGCGGCGGCTTTTACAGCGGGGTGCTGGGTAAAGCCGAGGTAATCGTTAAAGACCAGCGCCACGAACTTTTTGCCGGATTTGCCGGGCAGGTTCAGCCCGACCTCCGGCATACAGCCGTTCAGGCTTTCCTGCCGGTAATTCCAATGCCCGCGGCTGCTCCAGTTGTCAATATACTGTGCAAATAACTCCGCCTGCTGGTACGGATCCAAGCCCCTGATGTCCTCAAAATCCTTAAAACTCGCTTTTTCAAAAGGTATATTCATATGCTATTTTTTTTATTTTGGAGCAAATTATAATGGAAATTTACCCCATTCGGGGAATTACGGGGCAGAATTTTTAATTATTTGCATTTTTTTAATTCTAAAGAAAAACTCTTCACTTCCCGGTTTTTTCCATGGTGCCAACGGCGCTTTTTTCCCATGCCCAACTGATTACCTGGCGGATCGTTTCGGATATCGCCTTTCGATCCTTTTCAAGGTTAATATCAATGCCGCTTACTGTGCTCTTATTAGTTTCTCCATGTAAGACAATGTAATAGATCCCGCCCAGCAGCAGTGCAATGAGCGCCCGGAAGTTGATATCTGACCCGGCAAAAAACGGGTCAGTCATTTTTAGTACCTTTTCCCCCTCTTCCTCGCGCTGATCGGATACGCTTTTCATTAGCGGGTTATTTTCACTGATCTGCCAGAGTATGATCTTCTGCATTTCAATATTATCACGAAAAACCTTAAAGTTTTCCAGCATGAGGTCGGTAAATAGCTGCTGCACCTGGCGCCTTTCGGGGTTTTCGGGCAGGCTGAAATGCTCAAAAAAAGCAAACCAATAATCATTCTCACGGATGTACGCCTTTTCAAGGTTGTTCAGGCTGTGGAAGTAATACCTGATGAGGTTCTTATCTTTTCCCAGGCGGCGCGCAATATTATTAGTCTTTAATCCGGTATAACCTGTGTCCCTGAGTATCTCCCCTACAACTTCCAGCAACCTTCGCCGCGTCCGGTCATGGTCCCTGATCTTAACCTTTTTCCTGGGTGTGGCCATATATTCAGTATGTCCCCCTTCTCTTCTTTTCAGTTGGTCCGGCAACAAACCACCGGCAGGGCCCCGGAAACATGGTGGAAAAATATAAACAGTAGCCGCTTACAACGGGGCAGGCGGAATTTTCGGGTAAAAGAATATCTTCTACCTTTTGAAGGCTTGGCGTTCGATAACCCATCATGATAAGCTAATTTTAGGTGGCGAAGGTAAACCGGGCTTTTCCCCCATACGGGGAATTACCGGGCAATTTTTTAATTATTTATTAACAATTTCTTTTTGTTTAAGTTCGCCGTTATAGGTGGCCCGGTTTGCAGGCAACATGAAGGAATGCAGCTTTAAAAACCAGGCTGATAATTGCAGGCGAAGTTTGGCCGGTTTGTCTTAATCATCAAACCCTTCGCTGAAGAACTCTGCCAGCGTCATGCCAAACGCCAGGCATATCTTCACCAGCGATGTGAACTGAAGGTCCTCCCCTTTCTCATACCTGCCGTATTGGGAACGGTTTATGTTATGTTCGTTTGCAAATTTTTCGTAATTGTCATAGCCCTTCATTTTTCTTATCGTCCTTATCCTTGCAGCCAGTTTTTGCAGTAGTTCTTTTTTAAACACATCATCTTTGTTTGAACTTTTGGCGGTCATGCCGTAAAATAAACCAAAACGAAAGATTTTTTTTACCGCTAATTAGACCCTTCTAATTAGTTGTTTTTAGTAAATAAAGTCTATCTTTATAAATCAATTAACGCTTCAAAAAAATGGAGACTGCTGAATGTCTGGACAAACCACTGACGGATTTAGGATTTACCGAAGAGTTTTGCGACCGCTCAAAAACAATGGGATTTCTTACGATAAAGGAGATCATTGCCTTATCGCCTGAAAACATCGTGACGAGAAATGGATTTAGCTATACTTGGCTGGGCGAGCTCAGCGAATTTCTGGATAAACGCAAGTTATTGCACCTATTGCAGCCAGTACCGGGAAAAAGTTATGGTTGATCCTGGCAACCATTTTGAGGAGCATGTCCCGTACTACTGCTGCGGTGACCTGGCTGGTGCTGTAGAACTCCTTGCTCAGGCTGCCGGGGGAAATTATTTCCTGCCTTTTCGTGCGGTAATGGCGGGATATAAACCGGAAGATATCGCTGAGGCTGGAGGTATTTAACAGGTTTTCTTCAAAGAATAATTTGAGCAGGCAAGCCAGGTGGGCCACGGAGAGGTTGAGGGCTAACTTATAAGGTGGGATTGTCTTTGCATCAAGTTTCTCTTGAAGGATAGCCTGCTGGGTAGCGGCTATTTTCTCTGATACCCATCCGGTAAGCATCACGTTCAATGGCGGCCAGCGTTGATCGTAAATTAACGAACTTTCGGGTGAAAGCTTAAATAATGCAGCCTCGTCATGCAGTAGCTGGAGTTGCTCCTGTTCTGATTGGCCATTTAACCGGGCCGTTATTGATTGCCGTCGGTAGCAGAAATAAGAAAGGTGATTAAAATTCAGTTCGCTTAGTTTGTCATCGATTGCATTTGTCAAACAGGAGGAAGTAGTTTCAAAGCAAAGGTAATTTAATTCAGCAAGGATGTTTTCGAAGTAAAAAAGGGAGCGGAAGGTATACTTGGCATTCACGTTTGTTAAATCCATCTGGTCAAAGTACGAAAAGAGGCAATCTTTTAAAAGTTGCGGCAATGTCGATTTTTGCAGTTTGGATTTTACCTCACAAAGTAACCCGCATATCCTTTTGCCGTGCAATTGTGTGTAGGTTACGGGTGCGGCAGCATCGAAATTAAAATAGGGACCGAAATACTGGAGATGGTAATCGATCAGCGCGATCAATTCGGTTTTTACCAGTGTACCAGTGCCACATATATCCGGTAGACAAGGAAGGGTATCCAGGATGTCCCGGATACCCTCGAGGTGAAAATGAAAATATCGCTTCAGGCTATAATCCGATTTGTTAGAAAAAGCTGCGGTTTTCCAGGCCGCCCGGATTTCCCGGAAACCATTGGTTACGGCAGAATGGCACCATTTTAATGTTTCCGCATTGTTTCCGTTGCCTTCGTAAAGTGTTAAACCAAATTTTTCAATAAGGTATTTAATTCTCTCCAATTCGTCCCGAAGCATATCTAAACATTAAAAGAACCAAAAGAAATAGACTTTATTTCTTAAAAACATGTGTTGTTGTCAAGGTGGTTGGACTGGTAGTGTCGGTGTCCGATGTGGCATTACACAGGCTAAGTGTTTCTTTGAAAAAGTAAATTGATACCGTTTTCTTTTGTGGAAGTTTGTTGATTTTTTTCATAATAATTAATTTTTTAATTAAATTAAACGCGTATTGCTTTGATCGATATTTTTTTACGCCAACGACCTTATTCGCTTCGTGAACAACCTTACAGTTATGAAATCCCTAAATATTAGAAGAAGTAAAATTTTCTCCAAACTAGTAGTTGTACATATTTGCTGCTGGCTTGCCTATATTTTTTACGAGCAAGGTTTTTTATTTTATTCCTACGGAAAAATGGAACCCTTGCAAGTGATCATCAATTATTACAGCGTAAACATTCTTTTTTTTTATGGCCATGTCTCGCTTATGAAGTTTATATTCGATAGGCCCTTTCCCAAGTATTTTATGGGGATACTGATTTACGTTGCGCTACTAATTGTCTATCTGTCCGCCAAATATTATACAAGTATCTCGCAAATCATGAAAACTGATGGATCCGGGGTCTTCGATTTTAAAGAATTTCTTTCCAGTGCCCTTTTTCGCGCCGGGTATTTTACTTTATTAGCAACATTTTACTGGGCCGCGAACCATATCTCTCATTTCCGAAAACAGGCAGCCAATGCTGAACGATTAAAGTTAATTGCCCTAAAAGATAAAGCCGAACTGGAAACTCGTCTTGCTGAATCTAAAAACGCCTACCTTGAACAGCAGATCAACCCGCACCTGCTCTTTAACACCCTTAATTTTATCTATAATAGCGTATATCAGCAATCAAGGGAAGCTGCTAAATGTGTAGTATTGCTATCGGATATCATGCGTTTCAGCCTGGAGGAAACAGGGGAAGACGGGAAAGTGTCGTTAAGCAGCGAAATAGAACAGGTGCAAAGGCTGGTGCAGATCAATCAATACAGGTACGATAAACCTTTAGCGCTCGAAGTGAAATTAGAGGGCGATTCAACAAATTACCGGATCATTCCCCTGATTCTGTTTACGCTAACGGAAAATGTGTTTAAACATGGCCAACTTTTAAACCCTGCTTTCCCGGCGGCAATTCATGTCATTATGGGTAAAGAACGTCGCTTAAATTTTTACACGATAAACCTTATCAAATCAAAGAACGAACCGGCCCGTCGCCGCAGCGTCGGCCTGGATAACGTCAGGATCAGGCTGGATTATGCTTATCCCGGTAAATATGAGCTGTTAGTTTCACAAACCGGGGACTTTTATGAATTAACTTTAAATTTGCAACTATGAACCTAACCTGCTATATCGTTGATGATGAATTCCACGCCATTGGCATACTCAAGAACTTCGTCGAAAATACGCCCGGGCTGGAACTTGTTGGTACTGCTACCGATCCCTTAATTGCTTTGGAGGAAATTTCATCCCTCCGGCCTGCATTTACTTTTCTGGATGTAGATATGCCAACGATCAACGGGCTGCAATTTGCCGGGATGGTCAATTCCCAAACGACTGTCATTTTCACTACGGCCTTCCGTGAATATGCCGTAGAAGCATTTGAAAAAGAAGCGGCAGACTATCTGCTCAAACCCATCAGTTATGAACGTTTTCTTATATGTATCCAGAAAGTCCGGAAGAACCTGGCTGCAAAAACCCCTATTGCAGATACTAATGTTTCCTGGTTCTTTGTTAAAACCGGCATCAAAGGAAAATTGCAAAAGATCGGTTTTCACGATATACTTTATATCAGCGGGTGCGACCATTATATCGAGATCCGGTTGCAACAGCAAAAGATCATCACCTACCTGACCATGAATGAGATCCAGGAAAAGCTTCCGGCTGCGTATTTTACAAGGATACATAAGTCGCACATCATCAACCATGAATTTATCCACACCCTGGAACCTGGACAAGTTAAACTCCAGGATTTAACCGTTCTTCCGATTGGCCGTTCTTACCGGCTGCCTTTGAAAGAAAAACTGAACAACTCTTCCCTCATCAGTAAATGGCATCATTAAGCGTGATTTGTTTTATTTTTTCTTGCAATTACTGTTGCCAGGTATTTTTGAAGCACATAATAGACGATAAGTTCCTGCTGCCGTTGTTTGGCACTGAAGGTGCGGTTCAACTGCATGTGCACGAGGTCTGCGTACAAGGCGGCGCGTTCAGTTACAGTGCGGGAAACCGCTAAATTAATAATCGTTGCAACTTTCCCGGTCATGGTTTCGAACGGTTTTAAAAGCTCCGCCGGCAGCCCTTGTTCTTCGAGTACCTCCATCACCCTGGGCTTTAAAGATCTGTATTTCATGTCCAGGTCGGTCTTTAACTCCCGGCCGCCTGAAAATTCCTTTAAATAACGTACTGACATTTGCAGGCTAAAATCAAATGCGGCGGCTGCGCCGCCAAAAAAGCAGTTTAGCAATTGAAAAGTGGTATAAAGGGCCAGGTCAAATTCTTCCCATACTCCTGGGTCATTTTCTTTTAACATAACGAATTGGCTTACAAGCCCGCTGCCTGCGCAAAAGAAATCTTCCACGGCTTCTATCATGTCGGCGCCGTACCGTTCCATTTCACGCCTGTAAATATCGCCCACATAATTTTTCACCAGGTGTTCATTGCCCGTAGCTTCCATTTGTTTTTTAAGATCGGTCAGCATCAAGCCAATTTTTTCTGCGGCCGTCCTGATACGTAAACGCAGGTGGTAGCCGTCGTCGAAATAACGGATAAAAAACCAGTTGGAAATATGTGTGCTGTTCTTATGGATGACGGGCCCGATAATATTCGCGAGAATGATGGCTGAGCTCTCCGGGGTACAGTAAATTTTCACATAAAGCCAGTCCCCGCCCATCAAAAAGTTACGCTTTTTTATTGCTTTGCCAGGCCGTCCGTTTTGAATTAAACCATTGTAGATCTTTTCATCGCGGGACAAAAACGCGATAAACTGTCCTGCTAATGGCTTGTTGCCTGTTTTTACAGTGCGTCCGGGCAATAAATATTCGGTGATTGTCACGACTTTTGCCCCCCTTATGAAGTCAATAAAAAATTGCGCTTCGTGCCGGTCGCCCAGGTCAAAAACAAGTTGCTGGTCAAAATTGCCGGTACTGATCCTTTGGGATATGCCATGCCGGTCGCGTAAAAGGCGTATTACGGTTAGGAGTTCATCTTTGCTGTCGTCAAAAAGCACCTTCAGTTCCTGTTCTTCCAGCCGCCATTTTGCCAGGCTGACCACAACGTTTTCATAAACTACCCTCGGATAGAATGCTTGCCCGGGGAAATAATTTTCCATATTGAAATTAAAATTAGTGCGCAGGCCCTGGTATTGCAGGTCGCATAACAGCCGGAAGATAGCCAGTTCATTGTGCTGGTAATTATACGCTGTTGACATACGGGGAATTACCCTTTTCTCCAGGCTTGCAGACTCTATTATCAATTCGCCTTGCCGTACGGATAAAAGCAGGTCGTCGAGCTGGATTTGGGCAGTATCCGACAAGGCGGAATAAACGTTAATGGGTATTTCCTTTCCATATACCTGCGCCCGCAGGTTAATGTTATCGGTATGCGTATTTGACAATTGCCCGATATCAGAAAAAATAATATCCGGGTGGGCGGTTGATTCCAACTGTACAAGCTTACAGCATAGCTCACCTACGGTGTCGCTGAAGGCCGAGAACCGCCCGATAAGGGCTGTTGCTGTTGCGCCGCCGGCATGTTCGATCAATAAGTGGCTTTCAGTTTTACGGAACATGACGGCCAGCGTGGATGGTAAGGCACCTATAGCTGTACTCCCTTCAAGCGCCGGGAGGTCTTGAGGCTGGATGATCAGCGGGGCGAACTTTTCCCGGCACCGCGCTTCCCCCCAAAGCCTGAAAAGCAAGTGGTGTGCTGCCGACCAGCTTGCCTGGGTATCGCCGGCTGGTTTTTCCGGGAAACGTATTTCTTCAAACCCCCTTGCAGGCGATGCAACCCCAAAGTTGCCATAAGGGATGCCCGCGTCAGGATCAAGCGCGGTTAACAGGGGGACTTTCTCCAGGTCGAAACGTTCTTTAAACGCTGCTATAAACTTTCTTAAAATATCAGAAGAAACAGGCATAGCGAATTGGGAGAGCATGTGAACGGCGGCGCCGAGTTCTTTTTTGTCCCGGCTCCCTAAACCTCCGTTCTCTTTTGCCCTTTCGAGCGCCGCATAGAAACACGCCTTGTCATTTGTCAATTTTACATTTGGCAATAGCGTTTCCAGTGCTGCGGCAGCCGAGGCCAGGTTACCGGATTGCAAAAAAGGCCGGTGCCTATGTTGCATCCAGAATTCAGAAAGCCCGGGCAGTCCCGGCACCCGGTCGATTTTAAAACTGTCTATGACTGCGCCGGTACTCTGATGATACAGGATTTGCGCTTCAAGGAGGAATTCAAGGAAGGTTAACACCTCTGCTGCTGTACTGTCGGAATGCCCAGCCATCCATGAAGTTAATGCTGCTGATGTCGATGGCTTATTACCTAAAAAGCTAAAAAGGAAAGTATAAAATTCCTCAGCAGGGAACACATCAAGGCTGAACCTGTAATGCCCTTTTTTATCGATAATAGATTTTACATAGCGGTACTCATTTCCCACCCTGTATAAGGTGGGATTTTTTATGAATGGTCCTTCAGCCTTGTTTTGAAGGTTTCGTAGTTGTGCCAGGAGCTGCATATCCGGAAGCAGGTGCAGCTTTGCCGTTTCGTCCCCGGCGAGTTTAACTGTGCCGCCATCGCCCCATTCCAGCAAAGTAATTGAGGCAAAACTGCCGAAAGGGGTCGGCCTGAAGCACATGCGGTTATAATATTTATAAAGGGTATGTTTTTCTTTTTCAGATAAGGTTTCAAAATCAAAGCCTTTACCCTCCAGTATCCTGTAAAAACCGGGGCTGGCCAGCCAAATGGCATTCCTGAACGCCTGGTGTCCAAGCACTTCGGACAATCTTTCCAGGTCATAGCCTGCAAAGCTGTAAAAAGGCGCCCGTAAAAATAGTTCAGGTAATAATTTATATTCTGTATTCATAATTCTTTTGCTAAAGGGTATACTACCCATTTCATACTGTTTTGCCTTTGCGGCACGCTGTTACTTTGTTCCATCAATCCAAAAACGATGGGAACATTTTTAAAATCATTGCCCTCCGCCCTGCTCATCCTGCTTTTTGTCTACGCAGCCACCAGCAAACTGGCGGATTTCGGGGGGTTCCGGTCCCAACTGTCCCGGCAACCCTTCCCGTCAGGGGTCTCGGATGTGCTGCTATACCTGTTGCCGGCGGCCGAAATAATAGCTGCGCTATTGCTGCTATCCAGGCGGACCAGCTTCGCCGGTTTGCAATTGTCCCTGGGATTGCTGATCCTTTTTACCGGCTACGTCGCGCTGGTGCTGCTGCACTTCTGGAGCAGGGTGCCTTGTTCCTGCGGGGGCATATTAAGCCACATGACCTGGAAGGTGCACTTGTTTTTCAACGGTGGCTTTCTCATCATTAACCTTATCGCACTTTGTTTATATTTTAAAGAAAGGAGGCCCGTGACATAAAAGCAAAGCATATGCCTCCGTCAATGGTAACCGGGACCATAGACCTAACCCGTAAAAACAAATTTTTAAACCATCTAAAGTTTTTCTGAATGTTTTTTGATGTAATAAAGCGTTCGTCATTATGAAATCTTTTAAAGTAAATATTGCTGTCATGGCATTCTTATTGGGCTCTGCAATTGCACTTAGCCAAAGCGCATTCATTTCTGCAAAAACTGTTAAAAAAGGCCAGACAGGTACCGAATACCAGTTTAACGGGACCTCAGTGTCACAGGAAAAAACAGCCTCTGACTATTCTGTTGTTTCCGGTAGCGGCCCGTCTTGCGACGACAACGACGTTTTGGTGTGTACCATCAATGTCACCGGCGACCTGCAGACCTGGTTGAATAACCATACTGATGCTGAAATTTTAGGGGCAGCAGACCAAACCAGGGACTAACAGGTTTGATAAAACAAAGGCAATGCAACTGCGTTGCCTTTGTTTTTTATCTTGGGTTTTGCTGCATTCCCGTTAATTGAATAATATCGTCCGGAATAGGCAGCGCGTAACGCAGGTCGTTGGGGGTCAACATAAAGCTTTGTCCATTGACATTTCGTGTTACCGTAATATTGGCCCCCTCCCTATTTAATCTCTTCAAATCAAGCCAGCGCAGCCCGCGCATTAACAGCTCTTTTCTTCTTTCGGCCAATATCTGTGTTAAAGCGTCGTTACTGCCGGATGCGCTGTAGGGAATGAAGGAACCCGCCAAAAATCTTTTTAACAATAGTGTATTTAAATCGGCCATTGCCGCTGTTGTATTTCCGGCCCGGGCAAAACATTCAGCCCGGATCAAATACATTTCGTCCGTTGCTATTCCTGCGAATAAAGTGACCGCTCCTTCATAACTTCCTTTAAAAACATGGGAGCTGTTCGTGCTAGCCCGAAAAAAAATAGACTTTCTTAAGTCATTGGGTGCATAAGAACCATAAAGCGAAGTATCAATTCTTGCCCTTGTATTATTGATCGGGGCTTCAGTGATCAATTGGCTGTCCTCAATTACCTCGGTGCTGAATTTTGCAATCGGGTAATTTGCTGTTGGGTTTAGGTTATTAAAATCAGTTAAGATATTGCGCAACTGAAGGCAGGAATCAGCGTAAAGACCGGCTTTATCGTATGCCTGCATGTTAAGGTATGCACGGGCCAGCATGCCGTATGCGGCAGGTTTTGATGGCCGTAAAGCGCTTAACGGGGTAACGGGCAATAATGCTGCTGCTGCCGACAGGTCAGCAATCACCTGGTTATAGTTTTCCTGCAAGCTGCTTCTTACGGATTGCTGGTTAAAGTCTGCGGTTAACCTGATCGGTATGCCGAGTTGCTTTGGCGCATTCGCCGGGTCATACGCCGATGCCCATAATCCAGCCGCGATTAAAAATGCTTTGCCCCTGGCAAAAAGTGCCTGGCCCTTTACGTTATTGTAAGCTTGGTTGTTTTGGGGTGTTAGGGGTATATTTTTTAATCCTTCGAGGATCGTATTTGAGGTAAATACAGGCCTGTAGCAATAAAACCAATCGTTAGTCTGCAATGGAAAAATAGCAGGCTGCCAGGTATACATGTTCCGGTATTGGTCGGTAGACAGCGCCAGGTAATCGGCTGTAAACAGGTAATAATTATCGGCCGAAGCTTCGCCCGCGCCGGGATCGCTGGTGTTGATTACCGGGTACCTGTCCAGTAACGCCTGAAAGTCCGTCAAAGTTGCCGGGACATCTAATGTTGCATTCGGCTTTGCGTCCAGGAATTTTTTGCACCCTGGAAGGACAAGGATAAAAAACGTATAGATAAGATAAGAGTACTTTTTCATGATCGTAAATATTTTTTGGGAATTAAAATGTTGTCTTGATGCCAAAAGCTATGGTCAGCGGTGGTTTTAAGGTATTTCCGCTATAGTAATAATCGGGATCGATATGGTCTTTATTGGCTGCCCAGATCAAGCCTAAATTACTGAGGTTAGTGTAAATCCTGAGTGTTTTAAATGGTAGCTTAGGGTGCTTTAGTTTAAGAAAATCATAGCTGGCTGTGATGTACTGCAATCGGATATGGTCGCCTTTCTCCACGAGCGGCTCAGAACCAAGGTAAAACGCATCACGGTTTACATCATCCGGGTAAACCATGGAAGGAACATAGGTGTGTAGTTCATCGCCGGGTTTCTGCCAGCGTAACGCAAAATCCGAATTGCCGATCCCATTATTGAACAGGTTGCCGTAATCTATGGAGGCTTTCCTGAAATAGTAACCAAGCTTATAGGTTACGTTCACGTCAAGGGTAAAATTGCTATAGGTGAACGTGTTTAATAATGAACCGAATTTGGTGGGTATAGCGGAACCGCTGTATTTTAAATCTGACAAAAGGCTGTTATTATAAAGGGCGCTGTAATCTTCACTGATCTGTCCGTTGATATAACCCCTCGGGTTTCCATTGGTGGGGTCAAGGCCGGCCGATTTAAAAGAAAAGATCGAATAAACAGGTTTTCCGACAACACCTGAAACAAAGGCGGTTTGGCTTACATAATTATTGCCGGGCAAATCCCCTAAATAATAGGCAGTTACTTTATCGTTGTAATAACTAAAATTGAGCGTTGTCCTCCATTTCAATTTTCCGGTTGTGTTCAGACTGTTAAGTATAATGTCCACGCCATTGCCTGACATAGCTGCCACGTTTTTTACCACGTAAAAATCTATTCCCGTAGTGTAATCAACGGGTGTCTGTCCAAAAAGGTCGCTGGCTTTTTTATGGTAATATTCCACCGATCCTGATAATCTGCGGTTAAAAGCGCTGAAATCTGCGGCGAGGTTTAACATGGCTACGGTTTCCCATTTCAAATCCGGGTTGGCGTATGTATTAAAGATAGCCTGCGGTGTTTGTGTGTACGGTGAGTTATTTAAATAGCTGATAGTGGACACCGCAGTTTGCGAAAGGTCAGCGTTACCGCTCAAGCCATAAGTTGCACGCAGCCTTAAATAAGGTAAGAAACTTACTTTGTAAAAATTTTCTTTTGACACATCCCATGCAACCCCTGTTGATCCTAAAGGGTTCCATTTATTGTTTGTGTTTACGCCAAAAAGATTGGAGGCGTCCCTCCGGGCGCTGGCCGAAAATGTGTATTTGCCGTCGAGCGTATAGGCGGCGTTTGCAAACAGTGAAACGAAATGGTTGCTGGTACTTGTAAGGCTTTTGGTGTCCGGAATGAATTCTGAATCCCCGGTCACAAATTGCGGGTACGGGTTTGTCAGATCGACATTCCCGAAGGTCAATGTGTTCGGGTCATAGCCGTAGAAACTATTGGTATTGCCCGTGGTATTGACCTGCCTTAATTCGCCGCCTGCTATCGCGGTTACCCCGTTTTTCCCCCAGCTTTTGTCGAAATTAAATTGTCCCCGCAAATTTTGCGTTTCAATAAGCTGTTCGCTCAAATTCAGTATACCGCCAGCGGGAACAATGTTTGTTACATTCCCTGAACCGTCTATTTGCGTGAATTCGTTTATTAAGTTCCTGGTGCCATAACTGCCCACACCTTCATTGTCATTATTATTGCTGGTCTGACGCTCGTATTGATATTGGCCTGAGAAATTCAGGAAACTGAATATGGTATAAGTTGCCCCCAGGTTGGCGGTCATGTCCTGCAAAGTTGTTGTGTTACTGATGTTTTGATAGTCAGTCAATGGGTAATATTTCCAGTCCAGCAACCCGGGAGGTAGGGTTGCCAGATACGACAAGCTATAATCTTTCGCCACAGGCAATGCATTCCCGTTTCCATCTGCAAATTGTGCATAGGGATATAAGCCGCCATTATAAGAAGTAATACTGCCGTAACCTGGTTTCCCGGCTGTAGTCGTGCTTTGCGTGTAATAGACAGATGTGCTGACCTGGAAATTTTTAAGGGGTTTAAAGTTGTCCTGGAAATGCAGGTTTATCCTGTCATATCCCCCGTCCAGGTTATCTATGTCATCATCGTAGCCGCTTGAAAACAACCAGGACTGATTATCAGACCCGCCTTTCAGGCTGATGGCATATTGCTGGTTTTTGCTTTGCTGGTAAAAGTATTTGTTAAAGTCATTTCTTACATCTATGTTCCGGAGCGCGTTGATTTGGGCATTTGCACTTCCTGCGCTTATGGTACCATTGCGTTCTGCATTAAGCAATTCTACTACCGGCGTTAAATTAGGATGGGCTGGATCAGCTATCCTGCTGTCGTAAAATCCATTATTAAACAGCACTTGTTCCACATTGATATAATCGTTTGAGGACATTTGATGGATATAATCCAGGTTGGGTTTTTCGCCGATGGTAAGATTGGCATTAAAATCGATCGCCAGCGGCTGGTTATACTTTGCTTTCTTTGTCGTAATTACAATTACCCCATTGCCGGCCCTGGTGCCCCAAATAGAAGCAGCTGCGGCGTCTTTTAAAATAGTGACACTTTCCACGTCGTTGGGATTAATGTTCGTAATATCTCCCTCGTACGGGAAATTATCTACGACGATCAATGGCGCAGTAGGGCCGTTGATGGTGCTTAAACCGCGTATCTCAATTTGCGGTGTCGCGCTCGTCGTGCGATCAAAGAACAGGCCGCTTGCTATTGATTCCAGCCGGGAAAGGATATCGGTGCTGACCTGTTGATTTAAAAGGTTATTGTTCAATTGGGTAAAAGAACCGGTAGCGCGTTCTTTTGGCAGCGTTTGATAACCGGTAGAAACCAAAACTTCCTGTAAAGAAGTCACACCCGGTTTAAGTGTTACCTGGAGTTTTGTCAGCGCTGTAAGGTTAGTGAGGTACAGTCGCATTGTTTCAAAACCCACGGCACTAACCGAAAGGCTGTCTGGTAGCCCGGCGGCAGGGATTTCAAATTGGCCGAAATCGTTTGTAGTGGTTTGGGTTTTGGCTTTCAATAATTTAATGGTTGCGCCAGGAATGGTTTCACCTGATAAGGCGCCAACAACCCGGCCGCTGATCTTTTGCTGTCCAAAAAGGCGCAGTGACAACAGGGCTAAAAAAAGGCATATTGGTACTTTTAGTTTCATAAAATGGAGAATTTGGTTTGTATGGTTTAAGATTTTGTGATCATTTGTCTTTAATGACGAGCATATCTACATTTCTATAAGCTGCATAAAGCTTGAGTCCGTAGGCGTCCAGTTCCTTTTTCAATGTAATGACATCCTTCACCGGGCCTTGAAATAGGAGGTCAACATTGCCGGTGTACCCGGTTTGATCAAGGACTACCGCGTTGCTGCTGATCTTATTAATATAAATGCATAGGTTAAAAAGGGTGGAATTGATCATCCTGGGCTTTAAATCGTCGCCCAGGGCATCGGTATAGGCGCCGCCTTTGGAACGGATCAAATCGTTCCGGCCTGTTTTTTTTAAGATCCAGCAGGAAACTTTCCGTTTTTCTATCTGGGCATTATAGGGCGTATACCTGTTCAGGTCATCGAGCACATCATCGTATAAATGGCTCATCCGGTTGGCGGGGATTATAAGTTCGTAACTGTAGAAGTTTTCCCTTTCCCAATCCTGTTTTTTTTGCCTGGAAAAGGTATAAGAGAGTTTAGAGGGGTCTTTAACTTCTATTATCAGCCTGTTATCGCCGATGCCGGGTATTTTGGCGTAGACGATGCTTTGGTACATGCTCAACAGGCTGCGGTCATGAAGGATAATACCGCGGGTGGTATCGTTTATAATGCGCATACCACCGTTGCCGATGCCGTCTATTTTCCCTTTTAAAAGGATGCTGAACTGTTGTAAATGGTCCATCGGGAGGTTTTTAACAGTATACAGCGGCCGCCTGGGGTCAAAATCGTCCTTCCCATATAAGGGCGCCTTGTTACGTTTCAAAAATCGGTTGATGTTTTCCCGCGTCAATTCTTCGGCAGCAGTGAAGGCCCTGACTATGCCTTCCTGGTCAATCCATACGTAATGGGGAATGGTGAAATGGGGGAACATACGGTCGAGCACGGTGTCGGTAACAACCGAAGGTATGCTGAATTTTATACCTCCGGTCTGATCAAATCTTTGAATGGTGTTGAGCGCCTTGTCCCTTGTGTCCTTTGTATCTAAAGCGTCTACTAACAAAATTTGAAGATCATTTTTGTATTCTTTCTGGAGGCTGTCGGCAAGGGGGAAATGGCTGAGGCAGGAACTGCACCAGGTGGCCCAGAAGTCAAGGATCAGCAGCTTGCCTTTAAAATCGGAAATCCGTAAAGACTTTGATGGGTAATTAATAACCGGCCCGATCTCCATATCGGGTACCTTGTCGCCTATTTTTACTGGAGTTTTGGAATAACTTATATTGGTATCCTGTCCGAAGCCCCGAAAAATTGGGCATAGCAGTAGCAGGAAGCATATTTTTAGCTTCATTTTAATAGATTAAAACATGAAAAAATTAAAACTGCGCCATAACGGGAGGGTTTGTTATCCTGCCGCCTTCGTTTAAAGTATACACGGCAGCAACCAGGTCATTAAGGTCATCAAAGAGTGCGGCAATTTCTGTTTCCTTTACGCTTGAACCGTCCTGCTGTTTGGGGCCGTTGACGGCATAGCCGCGGAACGTTTCCCATAATAAACTTTCGACCGAACCGGGGCTGTGTGTATTAAAAAACGCGTGCAGTATTTCATGCGGTGCTTTTTTATTACGGCGGTGCTTTTTGGTGGTCTTTGGTTTCATATATATTGGTTAGCAGTTTAGGCCTGGTTTGGTTTGTCCCTGTTATGGCAAAAATAAGCGGCAGCCCCGGAAATGATTTAACTATTAACCGATTTGGGGCTGCCGGTTGTTTAATGGTCATTCGGGGGATTTGATAATGTTCTTAAGTAGTGTTTTGAAGGAAAAAAGAGGGGTTAGTACAACAAGATAAATGACTTCCCATACCGGCAAAGAAGTCATTTTTATAAAAAAAGTATCTATGATTTGTGCTTCCATTGTTTGTGTTTTGAAAATATCAAAACCTCAAACCAATTAGTAGAAGCATACTCCCGAAGGAGCCGGGCACTACTTTTTGATTATCCGCGCAATGGACCGCTTAGGACGGCGCTGTCAATGACAGCTACTACCGAAGTAGAACCAGGAAACAACCGCAAGTAGGCCCGGATCCCTAGGTTAATAGGTTTCCG
Source organism: Bacteroidota bacterium (assembly GCA_013288235.1). Classification (GTDB taxonomy): domain Bacteria; phylum Bacteroidota; class Bacteroidia; order Sphingobacteriales; family Sphingobacteriaceae; genus Mucilaginibacter. Next base: position 27,635 of record JABDCF010000033.1, read on the forward strand.
GACGCTCACTTACTCCTCTTGTTTCCTTTAAGTTCCTAAGCTTGCGCGGATTCGAGGCTCTTTGTGAGCACCTTAATATTTTTGGTGCTGCAAATTTATCATTTGATATCTATATCATGTGCTTTTCTTTAGTTTACATATCAAATGTAAATAAAAAATTATTAATAACAAATTAAAGTTTACGATTAGTTCTTATCTGAACAGATAAAATAAACAATTATTCATATTAGATAAGTTTAAGCATATCAATATGGCGAATTGGGATATTTTGAAGGATGAATACGCAAACAATTTAGATCCAAATTTTGAAGATATTCAATCACTCTTTTTATCCGGGAAGATAAATAAAATGTATCAACTCGTAAAAAGAAGTCCTACAAAAGTCAGCAAATTATTAGGAATCAACTATGAGGCGTATCATAGTAAATTACAGAATCCAGAAAAATTCACAATATTTCATATCAATATTATGGCATACGCGTTTCGAATTGATCCTGATATTATTCTTAACGTAATCCAGAAAGAGATTAAAGATAAAGTAAAAGTCAAAGTGAAAAAGTTTGAACAAAAAAAAATGATTAAAGATTGAAACACCATTTTCTCTCAATTAAAAATAAAAGTCTCTGTATCGCTACAGAGACTTTTAAGCATTGGAGTAATATTTTATATTAATTATAACTTTTCAATTTCTTCAATAGAAAGTTTAGTAAACTTGGCTATTTGAGTACTGATACACCATACTTTTTCATTTCGATGGCATGCCCTTGCTTCTTTCAGTTTGCCTTTTTCAAGGCTTTTTCTATTGCCTTTCTCCGCCTTCTTTAAGAAACTGTTTAAATTTTGTTCAGTAATAATTTTATGGAGGCCAAATAAATCATGGCTTGTGAAGATTCCATCAGGAACTCAAAATCCTTGCTTAATCGCCTAAAGTTTTCAAACCATGAGATTGTCCTTTCGATGATCCATCTTTTAGGGCTTACTTTCCCTTGGGTCATATCTTTAATTTGGGGGGATATTTTCAATTCATAGTTGTGCTTTCGTTTTACCGTTTCTATTAATTGTCCTTGATATCCACAATCTGCATAAACAATTTTGACACCATATATGCTTTCTTTGAGATTTTTTAAGGTTAGATCAGCACCCTTGCTATCGTGGATTTTAGCCGGATGAACAATATTACTTACTATATTACCCATCGTATCTACCACCAGATGCCGTTTACGGCCATTGATCTTTTTATTGCCATCTACACCTCTGAACCCGCCTTTACGAGTGGTCTTAACAGATTGACTGTCAATAATTACTACTGAACATTGTGCGTTCTTTCCCGCTAGTCTTCTGACCTTCTCTCTCAGCATAGTATTGATTTGATCAAATAATTCCGTATCACGCCAGTTCGCAAAATAATAGTAAACCAACTCCCACTTAGGATAACTATCCGGCAACATTCGCCATTGACACCCCGTTCTTAGCAGATAAAATATCGCATCAAATATTTCACGGAGCGAGTGTTTTCTTTTTCGGTTTGGTGCTGTTAAATATTTTTCTATTATTTGCCACTGGGCATCGCTTAATCTCTCTGTTTTCATTGATTTGTCTTGCAATTTCAAACCAATAGTTTTCAGCAGTTTTTTTGCGATGCTTTTTATAAACTTCCTAACATTACATTTTTAAACAGTTTCTTATATATTACAATTAAAAAACTATTTATAGTTTTTTATACTATTTATAGTATAATTTGCTATTAATTAAAGTATTTTAGGTGCATTAATAGAATTTTATTGTACTGTTTAAGCTATGTATATTTGTAAATACAGGCAATTACACTTCGGTAAGAAACAATATGAGCACTTTTGGTAAATGATTAAGGGAATGCAGGGAAGCTAAAAAGCTTTCCCAACAGGCCCTGGCTAAGCTCATGAAAACGTCTTATACAGTTATTGGTAAGTATGAACGGGATGAAACGAAGCCATCTATCGAGGTAGCCCGTAATATCGCCAAATTGCTTGATACCACCGTAGGGCACCTGCTTGGGGAAACCGACAATCTTAACGTATTGAAAGACCCTGACATGCTTATTCGCCTGAATGAACTAAACCTACTTTCCGAGCCTGATAAGGGAGTAATCCTATATGCTATTGATGGCTTGATCAGGGATGCAAAAACTCGTAAGGCTTACGGACGTTAAACAACAAAGCCCGGCGCTCGGCCAGGCCCTGTCTTTCCATCTTGCTTTTCGTTACTGTAGTTATACAGCCATAGCTTATCCGAAGACTTAGTCTTCCGACAGCGTCCCGCGCAAACTACGTGCAGCGGATTAGGGATTGTGCAGAAACTAATGTTTTTCTTCTATAGGAGATATAAAAACCTGTTTACTGTTAAATTTATACATGTCAGCTATGGTATTCAAACATGTGAATACTTTTATATTAGAAACATTGTTACGCTTAAAGAAATCTACGATATAGTGTAAATCCGCCGCTAAGTCTTTCGTTTGTAACATCGAAAGTCCTATATAATCTTCCAATGCAACAAAATATTTTCCATGTGGTGAATTAGAGCCAAAAATATAGATAACAGCTAATGTGGAGTGGCTTTTTACAGTTAGGATTTTTCTATCAAACATTACGTCTAAATTCGATAAAATTGTATCTGTAGGGTCTGTTAACTCTTTTCTGCTAAGCAAGAACTTAATCATTTGAATATGTCTTTGATTCGCTTGAGATTGTTGAGCGTTTAGCCGTTCGCTATAAGAAACAACAACAAATACAATTAAAGTTATATAATAAATTTTCATACTTTAGAAAATAGGGATATTCTTTAAAACATCTTTTATAATAGCATTTTGTAGGATTTGTATTTCATGGGCTACAGGCGCTTTTTCTAAATCAAAGTTAGTGCCTTGTTTTTTGTTTGAATTTGCTTCTGTTTGGTTTTGTTGATCAGTTGCGTGTATTCGTTCGTGCCCTGCTGCTGCTGCAATAACGGCAACTTTATCTCCTAATTGCAAAGCAGCCGTTTGAAGATGCCCCTTATCTGTAGAAAGGGTTGCGCCACCATCAACTTTTTGTTGATACTCATCAATGGCACCACCATAAATAGTAACTGTTGATTTTACAACATCATCTGTACCGTGAATATAAGAATTATCAGTATGGCCGATTTCTGTGTCATTATTTTCAGAAGAGTAATTTAAAACTACCTCTTGTTTAGCATCTCTATAAGCGTTTAAATCATCTATGGCACCACTTGCTGCTAAAGCATTTCCAATCGTTTGTGTCCCAGATGTTGCATTTGTCCAAGTAAGAGTGCCGTCTGCATTAACTGTATATTTCGCGGCAGTCTTTCCATCTGCACCTAAAATCCATTCCGGTGCATTCCCATCAGGGTCAATGAACCTGATAGGGTTATTTAGCGCATAATTATAGGGCGACCAACGCCTATTAATTTCAGCTTTGGCATCAACCACAGTCCACCTTGCGATTACCGGGTCATAAAAACGTGCGCCATAATCGTATTCTTGTGTTTCATTTTGTAATTCTTTTTTATTGTAAAGGTAGTTATTTCCGGCATTTAATTCGCGGTGTACGTTTAAGCCAAATGGGTAATAATCATCCTCGCCAACCTTTCCGTTTACTATATCAAAGGTTACCCGGTTGTTGCCTAAGTGGTCGGTTAATGTAAATTCATAATTATAGCTTGTACCGCCGGTATTAATGGCCCGGCCCTCCTCCGTCTGCAGAAATGCTATAGCCCCGTTGGTATACTGTATGCCGTCTATGTAGTCGGTTGTGGTTACTGTTGTTGTTCCGCTTACTTTACGCAGTTTGTTGCCATCGGCATCATACGTATAAGCAATGTTGACAGCCGGTGTGGTAGCCGTAACCGTTTGCGGCAGGTTGAGCATATTGTAACCGATGGTTGCCGCCCTGGGGCCATCGGTGGTTACATTGCCGTTGCCATCGTAAACGTAGCTGCCTGCCTTAAAGCCGCCGATAGACGACAACTGGTTTCCATTGGTATAAGTATAGGTGAGCGTACCGTTGCCTGTACCGGCCCTTGTTAAGGACAACAGGTTGCCCATCTGGTCGTAACTGATCCCCGTTTCGCTGAAACCATCGCTGCCGGTGCCTGCCAGTAGCCTGTTCAGGTTATCGTAACTGTAGGTGACGTGCTGGCTGCCGCTAATGCCGGCATTATAAGCCTGCTCGGCTATGTTCCCGTTATATTGCGGGGTAGCGCCATATTGGGTGGTGTTATAATTAAGCTGTTCGGCAAATAGCTGTGTAGTTGTTGGGGCTACAGCCGGGTTATTAAGTTGTGAAAGCCAGCCACGTTCGTTATAGGTAAACCCGGTGTTCTGCAAAAAGCTGGTCCCGCTGTTAGTACTGTACAGGTGTTTGGCTAATACCTGCCCAATCTCGTTATAATTTGTCTGGCTTAGCAGTATGCCGTTGGGCGAGGGGTTGGTACCTACAGTTATGGCTTCCCATGTCTGTGTTTTCCGGCCCTCGTTATCGTAAAAATAGTTTTTGCCGTCGGTCAGCGTAACTGCCGAGGTATTGGCAGCAGTAAGATGGAACGTGGTAGACGCTGTTACCTCATTGGCAAAATTGTAAGTGTTGGTAATCACATTAAAGTTACTGGTACTGTAATTGACCGCCCCGCCCAGATAATGCTGTTTGGTTGTTTGCACCAGGCGGCCCAGGCTATCGTAATAATTTACCGACCATAGGGTAGGCCGGGTCCCATCCGCATTAAGTACCTTGGTTAAGGTAATGGTAGGCAGACCGGTTGGCGTGGTGAGCGTGCCGCTAACCCAGGGCGTGTACGGGTTTCCCGGGGCGGTATAATCATCATAGTAGCTTACTTTTAGGGAAAACAGGAAGGTTGTAGGCCAGCAAATATTGGTATAGCCCTGCCCCGTAGCCCTGGTTTCAAACAATGGGCCGCTCCGTTTGTTGATAGTGTCCTGTAACGATGCCCGGCTGATAGCGGTATTGCTGTTGTTCCATATCCCGGTGTAGGCTTCCCTGCTTAAAGGATCGTATTTGGTAAATGTCCATTGGTTGCTTATCCGCTGAACGCTGTCCTGCGTAGCTACCACCTGGTCTGCCGCATTGTACACGGTATATTCCCATCCTTTACCGGGCAGTTTTTTGGCAATCAACCGCTTGCGCTGGTCATACTGGTATTGGTAGCAATAATTATTCAGGGTAGTTTGGCTTATCGCAGTGCCGCTTATATCGGCGTTTGACAAGGGCGGCAAAACAAATGCCAGCAGGTTGTATGCATCATAAACATAATAGGTAGACAACACTTGCATGGTACCCGAATTATTATTGTACACCCTTTTTAAAACCACATGCCCCAATATATCTTTATATTCTTCGGTAGTACCTGCCCTTCCCAATGCCGGCGTCCCGTTCTCATCTTCAGTTACGGTTACACTTAATTGATTGGTATTATAGGTAGCGGCATTACTGCTTGCACGCGATAACGTTCGGGAGCCATCGCTGTTAATTGTAGCCGTATAAAGGGCAACTTGCATGCTGGTTGCCGCGTTGGAAGTCCAGGTGGTATTGTTATTGAACAGGTAATTTGGCCTTACCGTGTGCCCGCCCCCAACCTGCCATGTAAGGCCGTTAAAGCCCTGTTCTGTTACACGGCTTAAGGGCGATGCTTCAAAACTGGTTTGCGAGGACGGGGCGGTAGTGTTAACATAGTTGGGGTTTGTTGCCTGGTAAAACTGGTATTGGCCGCTGCCGGTATAGCCCGTGCTGCTCGTAAGGGCATTATTCCGGTAAGTGCCTGCCGTACCGCTTGCTGTTGTGTAAGGCATGTATTTAAAAGCTTCGCGCCCAAGCTGGTCATAAGCAATGGGTTCAATAATATCATTTGATGCAGGCGAAGCGCCTTGCGAAACTTTTTGGACCGGCCTGCCCAGCCCGTCAAAATAAGTATAAGTAACATCTGCCTGGCCTATTGGTAAACCGGTCATCGCCGTTGTCGAAGTAATATTAGCAACGCGCAAATCTGTTTCCTGGATATAATTATAATCGTAATTAATGGCATTGTACGCTACCGCGAAATTATTTGAAGAGCCTGCACCGGAGCAGCCGATGACAGCAACACTGATAGTGGCGATGCCGCCGAATGTTGTATTCCAGGTTACAGTGCCGGTAGTACCAGTACCGCTTATAGTGCCGGCACTGGCGGGGCTGATTGTCCAGGTATAGTTTGAGGCATTGGCAGCAGATGCCGTATATGTTGAAGTCGTAGTGTTCGCGGCAATGCTATTGTTACCCGAAATAGCGCTCAAAGTGCCTATTGCAGTTACTGTAACACCGCTTAGGGTAGTACTGCCGCAGCTGTTACTTATGGTTGCTGTATAGGTGCCCGGGGTTGTGGCGGTTAAAGTTGGAGTAATTGCATTTGTAATCGCCGAACCGTTGTTATACCATTGATAGCTGTAAGGATCTGCAACAGTAGGAATAATTGTTAGCGTAACGGGTATGCCGCCGCATATAAGGGTACCGTTAGGCGCCGATATTGTGCCATTTGCTGCGGGCGTTAAAATGACTTCGTTATTGGCAACGATAGTTGGCGAACAACTGGATCCCGTTTCGGACGCCGTTACCAGTATCTCCGAATTCCCGTTTGGTATGGTTATATTTGACCATGTGATAGCTGACCCGGTGCCGGTAACCGGGCTGCCTATATTGCCCCCACTGCCCGATAGCTGGTAGCTGATACCGTTCTGTGAGCCCGACATTATTATGGTTGCTGTAGTGCTGCAGGGAGACCCGCTTGACGATAAGCTATAAGAGGTAAAGCATGTTTGTGCCCATGCTGTACGGCAGGTAAATACCAGCATGCAAATACAAAAAGCACAGGTTATGAATGATCTGTATCGGTTCATAATAATTTATGATGAATTGTTTTAGGTTTAGTTAGAAATATTCATTGGTGCAGAAGTTACCCCGCCGGTGCTGAAAGTTGACGTACATTTGACCGTAATGGTGTAAGTGTGGCCTGTATTGGGAACAGTGACCTCCAGGGGTGAAGTACAACCGTTGTTGATCTGCCCTGTTTGGTGGGTAGTGATATCTGTCCAGTTAACCTGGGTGCCTGTACAATCGCTTACGGGATTAAAATTAACTGTAATTGTAGTACCCGAAGCGGAAAGGCCTGTAATAACCGGCTGATTGCTGGTAACTGCATAGTTATAACCGTAGGCTTTAATGATGCTCCCGGTTTGGTCGGCTATAGTACTTAGCCTTTGAAAGGGGTCGTATGTATAATATGATATCTGCGATTTTGGATCAGCTATAGCTTTTATACCCACTAAAGGCTCCCATGTATAAGTGGTCATTTGCGCACCTTGCGGGTACAGCCGCAGCTCGTCAATACTGCCCGTGCCTGTAACACTTACTGATGAAGCATTGGTGACCACATGCTGAAAGTATGTCCAGCCGGATGGCAGCGTCAGGCCCTGAGTGGTCGACTGCGTACCTGAAACAGTATAGGGGGAGCTATTATTGCTCCAGTAACTTACAATATAAGTTTGGCTTGGGTTAAGTGCAGGGCTGGTTAATGTATTACCGGTTAAGGTATAATAGTTGTGGCCCGTTAATCCTGTCCCGTTTGTAACGATACTGCTCAAATTATTATTTATCCCCGACCAATTACCCCCGCCGTTAGTGAGCTCAGCCGACTGGTTATATTCAAAAGAGGTATAAGCAATATTACTGCTGGTAGCATTTAGCACTTTGGCCACCAATTTCCCTTTGTTAATATCCCATAAGTAAGCTGTTGAATGGCCGGCGTCATCCAATGTTGAATTCAGGTTACCCGCGTTATCATAAAAAAACGACTCCCGTAAAACATAGTGGCTGTCCATAGCCAACTGCCCGTTTGTAGTAATGCCTGAATATGCTGTGGCCGTCATACCTGTATAAAGTACCGGCGAAACAGCTTCAAAATTGTAAACCGCATCATTATAAAATTGACCGGCGCCATACAACTGATAAGTGTGTACTTCACCGCCTGTTACACTTTCAACCCCATTTATAACAACACTATTTATTTTTTCAATTACCTTGTTGTTCATATTCAGGGTATCCATCATCGTGTAAGGGTTAGTGGTACTGCTGGTCGCAAAATTATAAGAATAATGGTACCTTACTTTTTGCACCGTCCCGTCACTATTGGTAATGTCCTGCTCTATGATATTTTTATACTGGTCGTAAGTTGTATTTGTAGTGGCGGAAATGTTATTACCTGAACCGGTAAGACCGTAAGTGTTATTGGTTTGCGTTACAGGTACAAAAGGGAAATAGTTTATTAAATAGGCAGTTCTGGATACTGCGCCGACACTATTATTGTTACAAATTCCAAGAAGCGAAGATAAAACAGCATGTGCGGATAAAGTTGGGGCCGGGGTTGTATAATAAGTAACATTACTTGAATACGTTGTGGTAGCCTGGGAAACAATATTGCCATTTTTGTTATAATCGGTTTTTTGAAGTAACCTGCCCCTTTCGAAATCAAGAGAGGTACTTTGAAAATAATCTATAGCATTGGGGTTGAAATTGCTCAATGGGGCAAGATCCTGATAGCCATTATCGTGATTGGTAAAGTTGTAGATCGTATAACTGCCGTCAGCCAGTTGTTCCACCACGTTTGAGTAGCCAATATGTGTCCCGGTACCCGTTGTGGTTAAAGGGATTATAGGGTTGGATGAAATGGATGTAAAACCAAACGTATTGGTACCGCCTAAATCTGTTCCGGTGATAGTGAAATTGTAAATCGGTATACTGTTCAACACTCCGCTTGACGGCAGCGATGAAAGTGTTGCAGTAGGTGTAAAGCCGTTTACATAAAAATATTTTTTTGTTAAACTATTTCCGTTATTATCATTGCTGATTATTTGTTTGATGCGCAACCCGCCTGCAATTCCCGTTTGTACCGTTGGGGATACCCCG